>NZ_JBHFJB010000159.1:34423-37739 GCF_057334555.1 Pseudomonas sp. AGC41 | reverse complement strand
ATGACCTCTTCGCGAGCAGGCTCGCTCCCACAGTTGTTTTGGTGTGCCGGGAAAGTCAGCAACGCCCTTCCAGAATCGCCGAATAGCCCTCGCGATAACTCGGATAACGGGGCACCCAGCCCAATGCCTTCGCCCGGGCATTGCTGCAGCGCTTGCTACCCGTGCGGCGCACGCTGGCGTCATCAGCCCACTCGGTCACGCCCAGATATTCGCGTAGCCAACCCACCACTTCGGCCAACGGTGCGGGCGCATCATCGACACCGATGTAGAAATTCTCCAGCTGTACGCCCTGCCGATCCTTTTCCAACAGAAACGCCAGTAATCCAGCAGCATCGTCCGCATGAATCCGGTTGCCATATAGCGGCGGCTCCATCGCCACGCGATAACCGCGACGCACTTGTGTCAGCAGCCATTCGCGGCCCGGGCCATAAATGCCAGTCAGTCGAAGGACACTTGCGCGAATACCGCTATTGAGCGCTACCTGCTCGGCTTCAAGCATCAAGCGTCCGGAATAGCCGGCAGCGACAGTCTCGGAGGTCTCATCGACCCATGCACCGTCCTGCTGGCCATACACGCTGCTGCTGGATACAAAAATCAGTCGATCGGGCACCTGCCCATAGTCACCCAACCAACTCAGCACGTTCTGTAGCCCCTGGATGTAAGCCTTCCGATAGCCATCCTCATCGTGCTCGGTGGCGGCGGCGCAATAAACCACATAATCGATAGCGCCCACCGGCCAAGTCATTGGGCAGTCTTCGTTGAACAGGTCACCGGCAACGCCAGTCACACCCTCCGGCAACCGCGAGACATCACGGCGCAGGCCGTAAACATGCCAGCCAGCCGCCAGCAATTTCGTGGCCAGACGACCGCCGACATCACCACAACCGGCAATCAAAACAGAAGGCGCGGGCATCAGGATCTCCTTTTGGAAAAGCCGCAGCCTAGCTGCCAGAGGGACCAGCGGCTAGCCATGCAACAAAAAAAGTAACTGTATTACTTTTGTTAACAAGAATTACTTGCAATAATGCTCGCCACTTTTGTTCTCGGCCTCACGAGGCCTGGAAGAACATCAACCTTATTTTTCTCTCGGGTCCGGCCAGCATGACACGCTCTCTCTCCTCCGCTTCGCCAACCAATCGACCTCGCGCCTGGAGCGCTGTGGCAGCCTTGCTGTTCAGCCTGCTGCTGGCGCCTGCCGCCGCATTCGCCGATGCCCAGACGCCGGCCAGCACGTCCAGCACAGCACCCGCCGCCACCCAAGCGCCGGCCGACACGACAGCACCTGTAGCCGCTCCCGCAGCCACCGACCCGGGCCAGGCCGTCGAAGCCAGCGCAGCCGACGCGCCTCAAGTGCTTGAAGCCGATAACACCCTGGGCATGGCCCACGACTTGTCGCCCTGGGGCATGTACAAAAACGCCGACGTCGTCGTCAAAGCCGTGATGATCGGCCTGGCCATCGCCTCGATCATCACCTGGACCATCTGGATCGCCAAAGGCTTCGAGCTGCTGGGCGCCAAGCGTCGCTTGCGTGGCGAGATCGCCGCCCTGAAAAAAGCCGCCACCCTCAAGGAAGCCAGCGCCACTGCCGGCAAGGAAGGCACCCTCGCCAACCTGCTGGTGCACGATGCGCTCGAAGAGATGCGCCTGTCGGCCAACAGCCGCGAGAAGGAAGGCATCAAGGAACGCGTGAGCTTCCGTCTCGAACGCCTGGTCGCGGCCTGCGGTCGCAATATGAGCAGCGGCACCGGCGTGCTCGCCACCATCGGTTCCACCGCGCCCTTCGTCGGCCTGTTCGGCACCGTATGGGGGATCATGAACAGCTTCATCGGCATCGCCAAGACCCAGACCACCAACCTCGCCGTCGTTGCTCCCGGCATCGCCGAAGCCTTGTTGGCGACGGCTTTGGGCCTGGTCGCCGCGATCCCGGCCGTGGTCATCTACAACGTCTTCGCCCGCTCCATCGCCGGCTACAAGGCCCAGGTTTCCGACGCTTCGGCCGAAGTCCTGCTGCTGGTCAGCCGCGACCTCGATCACCTGCCGCCCGAGCGCGGCTCGCAACCGCACATGGTGAAAGTGGGGTAATCGGCCATGGGCCTGCATTTGAAAGAAGGCGCAGACGACGATCTGGCCGAGAACCACGAAATCAACGTCACGCCATTCATTGACGTGATGCTGGTGCTGTTGATCATCTTCATGGTGGCCGCCCCGCTCGCCACCGTGGACATCAAGGTTGACCTCCCCGCGTCGACGGCCAAGCCTTCGCCACGCCCGGAGAAACCGGTGTTCCTGAGCGTCAAGGCCGACCAGCGCCTGTTCCTGGGTGAAGAGGAAATCAAGGTCGACAGCCTCGGCCCGACCCTGGACGCCAAGACCCAGGGCAAGAAAGACACGACGATCTTCTTCCAGGCCGACAAAGGCGTGGACTACGGCGACCTGATGAGCGTGATGGACGCCCTGCGTGGTGCCGGCTACCTGAAGGTCGGTCTGGTCGGACTCGAGACGGCGCCGAAGAAATGATCACGACGCGCCAAAAGCTGACGCGTTACAGCGGTAGCCTGGCCGTGGTGCTGGGCGTGCATGCGCTTGCCATCGCACTGGCGCTGAACTGGACGACGCGTGCGCCCATCGAATTGCCGCCCCAGGCGATGATGGTCGAACTGGCGCCAGTTCCAGCACCGCCACCGCCTGCACCGCCAAAAGTCGCCACGCCGCCGCAACCGCCCGAGCCGGTCGAAGAGCTGCCGCTGCCCAAACTGGCCGAGGCACCGAAGGCGGAAATCGCCGTGCCCAAACCGGTCAAGCCCAAGCCAAAGCCACAACCGCCCAAGCCCAAGCCAGTGGAGAAAAAGCCGGAGCTGCCGAAGGAAACACCGTCGGAGCAAAAGCCCGCCGACACTCAGCCAACCCAGGCACCGACCGAGAAGTCCGCGCAACCGGCTCCTGGTCCGTCGCCCGCGCAGATGGCGGCCAAGGCCAGCTGGCAAGGCACGCTGCTGGCCCACCTGGGCAAGTACAAGAAGTACCCGGCCAGCGCCCAGGCACGCGGCAAGGAAGGCATGAACCGCTTGCGGTTCGTGGTGGACGCAGAAGGCAACGTGGTGTCGTTCGAACTGGTGGGCAAGTCAGGCAACGCCGATCTGGACCGGGCCACCCTGGAAATGATCCGCCGCGCCCAACCGCTGCCCAAGCCACCGGCCGACCTGCTGAGCAACGGCACGGTCGAACTGACGGCGCCGTTCCTGTACTCCATCGACAAGCGCCGGCGCTGACCCGAACACCCGCTGACGGAGTGAACCTTGTGGGGGGGGGGGGGGGG
>NZ_JBHFJB010000159.1:29617-34403 GCF_057334555.1 Pseudomonas sp. AGC41 | reverse complement strand
AGCTTGCTCCCGCTGGGCCGCGAAGCGGCCCCAAACCGGTGAATGCAATGCATCAGACTGATCACATCCACCGAACCGGGGCCCGCTGCGCAGGCCAGCGGGAGCAAGCTCCCTCGCCACGATGAAACCAAGGCATCGAAAGATGCCTTTTTCATATCCGGCAACGACCAGACAGGCATTCGCCAGTGTCGCACCGCGCCTCCAGTCTGATAACGTGCGTCTATCGATTGCAGCCGGTATGCTTGGCTCGCAACTTCACGGACGCTCGCCATGACCCTCACAGAATTACGCTACATCGTGACCCTCGCCCAAGAGCAACATTTCGGCCATGCGGCCGAGCGTTGCCATGTCAGCCAGCCGACACTGTCGGTGGGTGTGAAAAAGCTTGAAGACGAACTCGGCGTGCTTATTTTCGAGCGCAGCAAAAGCGCGGTGCGCCTGACACCGGTCGGTGAAGGCATCGTCGCCCAGGCGCAGAAAGTCCTGGAACAGGCCCAGGGCATCCGCGAGCTGGCCCAGGCCGGCAAGAACCAACTGACCGCCCCGCTGAAAGTCGGCGCGATCTATACCGTCGGGCCGTACCTGTTCCCGCACCTGATTCCGCAACTGCACCGGGTCGCCCCGCAGATGCCGTTGTACATCGAAGAAAACTTCACCCATGTGCTGCGCGACAAGCTGCGCAACGGTGAGCTGGACGCGATCATCATCGCCCTGCCGTTCAACGAAGCCGATGTCCTGACCCTGCCGCTCTACGACGAGCCGTTCTACGTCCTGATGCCGGCCCAGCACCCGTGGACCCAGAAGAAAACCATCGACGCCGGCCTGCTCAATGACAAGAGCCTGCTGTTGCTCGGCGAAGGCCACTGCTTCCGCGACCAGGTGCTCGAAGCCTGCCCGACCCTGACCAAGGGCAGCGAAAGCGCCAAGCACACCACGGTGGAGTCCAGCTCCCTGGAAACCATTCGCCACATGGTCGCCTCCGGCCTGGGCATTTCGATCCTGCCGCTGTCGGCGGTGGACAGCCATCACTACGCTCCAGGCGTGATCGAAGTCCGCCCGTTGACTGCGCCGGTGCCGTTTCGCACCGTAGCCATCGCCTGGCGCGCCAGCTTCCCGCGACCCAAGGCCATCGAGATCCTCGCCGACTCGATCCGCTTGTGCTCCGTGGCCAAGCCGCCTGCCGCCAAGTAAGCCGTA
The DNA here is from genome assembly GCF_057334555.1 of Pseudomonas sp. AGC41. NCBI lineage: Bacteria > Pseudomonadati > Pseudomonadota > Gammaproteobacteria > Pseudomonadales > Pseudomonadaceae > Pseudomonas > Pseudomonas sp. AGC41. The sequence continues at coordinate 33,206 of NZ_JBHFJB010000159.1, read as the reverse complement.
GCCATGACTGAGCTGTCGAAAGTGCCGGTGACGACACTCAAGGGTGTCGGTGAAGCCATGGCCGAAAAACTCGCCAAGGTTGGCCTCGAAACTCTCCAGGACGTGCTGTTCCACCTGCCGCTGCGTTACCAGGATCGCACCCGCGTGGTGCCCATCGGTCATTTGCGGCCCGGGCAGGATGCGGTGGTCGAAGGCACCGTCAGCGGCGCCGACGTGGTCATGGGCCGACGGCGCAGCCTGGTGGTGCGCCTGCAGGATGGCACCGGCGGGCTCAGCCTGCGCTTCTACCATTTCAGCAACGCGCAAAAGGAAGGCCTCAAGCGGGGCACCCGGGTGCGCTGCTACGGCGAGGCGCGTCCCGGCGCCTCGGGGCTGGAGATTTATCACCCGGAATACCGCGCCATCACTGGCGATGAACCGCCGCCCGTGGCGGAAACCCTGACGCCGGTCTACCCGCTCACCGAAGGCCTGACCCAACAGCGCCTGCGCCAGCTCTGCCAGCAGACCCTGACGATGCTCGGTCCCACCAGCCTGCCGGACTGGCTGCCCAAGGAACTGGCGCGGGACTATCAATTGGCGCCGTTGGCCGACGCGATTCGTTATCTGCACCACCCGCCCGCCGATGCCGACGTCGAAGAACTCGCCCTTGGACACCACTGGGCCCAGCATCGCCTGGCGTTCGAAGAGCTACTGACCCATCAATTGTCCCAGCAACGCCTGCGTGAGAGCCTGCGCTCGCTGCGCGCCCCGGCCATGCCCAAGGCGACAAAATTGCCGGCCCGCTACCTGGCCAATCTCGGTTTCACCCCCACCGGTGCCCAGCAACGGGTCGGCAATGAAATTGCCTACGACCTGAGCCAGCCCGAGCCGATGCTGCGGTTGATCCAGGGCGACGTCGGCGCCGGCAAGACCGTGGTCGCCGCTCTCGCCGCGCTGCAGGCGCTGGAGGCGGGTTATCAGGTGGCGTTGATGGCGCCGACCGAGATCCTGGCCGAACAGCACTTCATCACCTTCCAGCGCTGGCTCGAACCGCTGGGCATCGAAGTCGCCTGGCTGGCCGGCAAGCTCAAGGGCAAAAACCGCGTCGCCGCCCTGGCGCAGATCGCCGAGGGCGCGCCGATGGTGGTCGGCACGCACGCCCTGTTCCAGAACGAAGTGCAGTTCAAGAACCTGGCCTTGGTGATCATCGATGAACAACACCGCTTCGGCGTCCAGCAACGCCTGGCCCTGCGGCAGAAAGGCGTGGGCGGACGAATGTGCCCGCACCAGTTGATCATGACCGCCACACCGATTCCGCGGACCCTGGCGATGAGCGCCTACGCCGACCTCGACACCTCGATCCTCGACGAACTGCCGCCCGGCCGCACGCCGGTCAACACCGTGCTGGTCACCGACACCCGGCGGGTCGAAGTGATCAAGCGCGTGCGCAGCGCCTGCGCCGAAGGCCGGCAAGCCTATTGGGTGTGCACCTTGATCGAGGAATCGGAAGAGCTGACCTGCCAGGCGGCTGAAACCACCTTCGAGGACCTCACCGCCGCCCTGGGCGAGCTGAAGGTCGGGCTGATCCACGGGCGCATGAAGCCTGCCGAGAAAGCCGCGGTCATGGCCGAATTCAAGGCCGGCGCCTTGCAATTGCTGGTTGCGACCACGGTGATCGAGGTCGGTGTCGACGTGCCCAACGCCAGCCTGATGATCATCGAGAACCCCGAGCGCCTGGGTCTTGCGCAATTGCACCAGCTGCGTGGCCGCGTCGGCCGGGGCAGCGCGGCCAGCCATTGCGTGTTGCTGTACCATCCGCCGCTGTCACAGATCGGCCGCCAGCGGCTGGGCATCATGCGGGAAACCAATGACGGTTTCGTCATCGCCGAAAAAGACCTCGAACTGCGCGGCCCGGGTGAAATGCTCGGCACGCGCCAGACCGGTCTGCTTCAATTCAAGGTAGCCGACCTGATGCGTGACGCCGACCTGCTCCCTGCGGTCCGCGACGCCGCCCAGGCGTTGCTGGAGCGCTGGCCGGACCACGTCAGTCCGCTGCTGGATCGCTGGCTGCGCCACGGGCAGCAATACGGCCAAGTGTGAGCACGCGCTCAGTTTTCTGGACGCGCCTGCCCGACAAGCTGGTTATACTGACCAACTTGTAGGAAAACGGATACAGACCATGACCGAAGCTGCCCTCGTCCCAGAAACCCCGCACGCTCCGTCTGTTATTCGGCAGTTGCTCGAGAAATTGGGCATCGCCTTTGACGAAGTCATCGAGCGACCGGGTCTGAACCCCGCTCGTAAAGTGCAGGCCGTGCTGCTGCACGACGCTGTCGGCGCGCTCATGGTCCTGTTTCCGCAAAATCAGTTGTTGGACCTCAATCGGCTGGCCGAACTCACCGGTCGTAAACTCGTGGCGGTGCCGACCGAGCGCCTGGAGCGCATGCTCGGCAAGCACAACCTGAGCCTGCTGCCAGGCCTGCCCGCGCTGACCAGCTCGCCGTGCCTGTATGAAGAAGGCCTTTTGCGCGAGCCGAAACTGCTGATCAACTCCGGCGAGCCGGGGCTGCTCCTGGAAGTCACCAGCGAAGCCTTCAAGACCATGCTCACCAAGGCCAGCGCCGCAACGTTCGGCGAGCCTTTGAGCAACATCACGCCAAACCTGGACCGCCCGGACGATGACCGCAAGGAAATCACCCTGGCCGTGCAGGCGTTTACCGCGCGGCGTATCCAGCAACGCCTGGAAGAAACCATCGAGATTCCGCCACTGGCCGAAACCGCGCAGAAGATCATCAAGTTGCGGGTCGATCCCGACGCGACCATCGATGACATCACCGGCGTGGTGGAAACCGACCCGGCCCTGGCCGCGCAAGTAGTGAGCTGGGCCGCGTCGCCGTACTACGCCTCGCCGGGCAAGATTCGCTCGGTGGAAGACGCTATTGTCCGGGTGCTGGGCTTCGACCTGGTGATCAACCTGGCGCTGGGCCTGGCCCTGGGCAAGACCCTGAGCCTGCCCAAGGACCACCCGCAACACACCACGCCTTACTGGCAACAATCGATCTACACCGCCGCCGTCATCGAAGGCCTGACCCGCGCCATGCCGCGCGCCCAGCGCCCCGAAGGTGGCCTGACCTACCTGTCGGGGCTGCTGCACAACTTCGGTTATCTGTTGCTGGCCCACGTGTTCCCGCCGCATTTCTCACTGATCTGCCGACACCTGGAGGTCAACCCGCACCTGTGCCACAGCTACGTGGAACAACACCTGCTGGGCATCAGTCGCGAGCAGATCGGCGCCTGGCTGATGCGCTACTGGGACATGCCCGACGAACTGGCCACCGCCCTGCGCTTCCAGCACGACCCGCACTACGACGGCGAATACGCCGCCTACCCGAACCTGGTGTGCCTGGCCGTACGTCTGCTGCGCTCGCGCAGCATCGGCTCGGGCCCGGACGAGGACATCCCGGACTCGCTGCTCGAACGCGTGGGGCTGACTCGGGAAAAGGCCAATGATGTGGTCAGCAAAGTGCTCGAAGCCGAAGTGCTGCTGCGGGAATTGGCTTCGCAGTTCAGCCACTGATTACTGAAACAGACCGCTAGGCTTTTGTGGCGA
>NZ_JBHFJB010000159.1:19795-29597 GCF_057334555.1 Pseudomonas sp. AGC41 | reverse complement strand
CCACGGGTGTTAACCATGACCCCGGGCCAAACAGGGGATCTCGGCTAAACCTTCTTCGGCTTCTTCGGCTTCAGGTACTTCATCAACCCCTGAAACCAGATCACCAGCGCCGGGTTGCCCTTGATCTGGATCGACTTGTCCTGGATCCCGGTCATGAATGCCAACTGCTTGTTCTTCGCCTGCATCGTGGCGAAGCCATAGGCTGCATCCTTGAACGCGATGGCGAAGGCCGGCGTCGGGTAGACACCGGCGTGGCTGGTGATGCGCTGGTTCTTCACGGTGTAATGCCGGGCGACCTTGCCGTCCAGGGTTTGCAGCTGGAACACCAGCTCCCGGTCGGCCAATTGTTGCTGGAACGCCGGATTGTTACGACTGGCCTTGCCCATCAACAACCCGAGCATCCACAGCAGCAAACGAAATTTCATGGGCACAGCCTCGTGAGAAAATGAACGGCCGGCGCAGTTTAGCGATTCTGTGCCAGAACGCCATCATCGAATCCGTTTTGCGGGAGATAGGCTTTTAATTCGGCATGATGACTGCCAAGTCACGTTTTTTATGTCGACTGAACTGACGCTATCGCGAGCAAGCTCGCTCCCACAGGGGATTGGGTTTGTTGCTGATCTTCAGCCACCACAAAAACAACTGTGGGAGCGAGCCTGCTCGCGAAAGCGGTGCCTCAGTCGACATCAATGCCAACTGAACGGACGCTATCGCGAGCAAGCTCGCTCCCACAGGTTTTACGCGGTGATCACTCCCCTGAGGAAGTGACCAACCGTCATCGCTCAATCAGACATTCGGGCAAGGCACCGGTGCCCAGTCGCCCAGGTCCGGGTTTTTGCACATGCTGTTGACCTGGGTGGTGCCGGCGCTGGCGACCTGCTTGCCTTCATCCTGCTTGGCCTTGGCGGTCTGCAGGGTCTTCTCGGTGGCGACCGCTTCTTTCGGCACGGTTGGCAGTACCGGAGGCTTCTTCGCCGGCGTCACTTTCTTTTTATTCTTGGTGCTGGTCTGTGCCGCCACGACTTGAGTGGTATCAGCAGTGGCCACGGTCACCACGTCAGTACGCTGCACACCCACTTGCTGCAGGTCTTTTTCATAGGCCTGGGTGTAGTTGTTCAGGTCTTCGGCGGCTTTGCCGTTCACGGCGACGATCAGGTCGTTGGATTCTTTCAGGCCGGCGACGATTTCCGCCAGGCGCTTGCGGCCTTCGGTGTCGTTGACGGTCTTGGCCTTGCGGTCGGCGACCAGTTTGCTGAACGCGTTCTGGTAGCACTGTTGCGAAGCCTTGGCGTACGCGGTGCTGCGGTCGATGTCCGAAGCGCTTTTGCTGACATCGGCGGCGTAGGAGGCGATGCGCATGTTGTCATCGGCGATCTGCTTCTGGCGCTCGGTGTAGTAACCGGCTGCGCCACCGGCCAGGGCGCCGCCCGCGGCACCGATGGCGGCATTGCGGCCACGGTCTTCCTTGTCGGCGGTCAGCGCGCCCAGCAGGGCACCGCCGACGGCGCCGACGGCTGCGCCGGTGACAACCGACTTGGTCATGTTGCCTTCAGTGGAGCGCAGGTGCTGCACCGGCTCGTAGCAGTTCGGGTAGTACTCGACCTTGGTGCTCGAAGCGACCTTGGAGGTCGGCGACGTGGCGCAGCCGGTCAGCACGGTGCTGAAGCCAACAGCGACCATCAGCAAATGACGCTTGGAAACCGAAGCAAAAGGTTTACGGGAGAAAAGCATAGTTGTGTTCTCGTTTAAGTTTTGACCAGCTCAGCACAGCCCTATCGCCGCCTGAGTCCCTTCCAAGCTCGCTGACAACGAATACTCAAGACCGCTGAGCATTCGATGCGAGCAATTCCTTCAATATCGCCGCCGGGTCGGCTCGTTTCTGCTGACGATAATCCCCGACATGACGAACGAATAACGTTGCACGCGCCACCAGGCTCTTGCCCAGTACCGGTTTGCGCTCCAACTCTTCCTTGATGCGCTGGAACTGCGCCTGGATCACGGCATCGGTGTAGCGCGTGCCGGTTGCCAGGTTGTCGATGTAGATCGCCACCGCGCCATCCAGCGCACTGCGGCCGTTGTCGATGGCCGTGGCGAACAGCGTCGCGCTGGCCTCGTCCTTGGCGTCCAGGGCTGCCTGCCGGCTGTTCTGCAGGTTGGTCAGGCGAATGTTGTAGTTGTTGATGGTTTCCGCCACCAGGGCCGAAGACTGGATCAGGTTGCCCGCCGCTTCCTCGCGCTGCTGGGCGATGAGCGAAACGTTGCGCTTGAGTTCTTCGTTGACCAGCCCGAGCTCGGCTTGCAGGCGCGGGTCGGCGCTGGCGGCGATGATGCTGTCCAGGCGTTTGGTCGGGTCGTCGGCATCGTCGATGGCATCGGTGAGGGACGCGAGCCGGCCTTCCTTCTGCCATTGGGCGAACAGTTCCTTGTAGCGCGAGCGCGGTGCCGACAACGCCCCGACGGCCACGCGAAAACCGGTGGTTTCGTTGCTCTGTTCGGTGCCGTCGGCGGCGAACAACGGATACTCGCGGCGCATGCCGGTAAACAACGTGCCCTCGCCTTCCAGGTAGTTGCCACCCTTGACCACAAAACCGCCATAGGCGCCCTGACGGCGGCCGGCGTGCACAAGCTGGAAGGATTCCTGGACCATCTCGGCGGCGTTGCCGACCACGTCGAACAACCCGATCGGGTTCGCCAGCTTGGTGCCAATGGGCATCAGCCGTGCTGCCTGGCCGGTGCCTCCGGCGACCTGGTTGAATACCGCCCAATCGGCCAACGGACCGTCACTCTCGCTGCCTTCCAGGCGTCGGGGAAACAATCGCCCTTCCAGGTCCTGGCGGCTCACGGCATGCCCACCACGGGCAGCGAATTCCCATTCCACCTCCGTGGGCAGGCGCACGAAGCCCAGCCCGCCGTCTTCAGCGGAAGTACCGCGACCGCTCACCGGCAACAGGTCCTTGTGGTATTTCATCAGCCAGGCGCTGTACACCGCCGAGAAGCGCTCGGCCTCGAATTTCGACAGCTTTACCTTGGGCAAGCGCCCGGCCATGCCCTGGGGCAATTCAGCTAACAGCGCCTCGCAAGTTGGCGCCGCTTCGCCGCTGGCCAGCGACTGGGCCTGGGCCATGACCTGGGCGTATTGCCGGGCCGTGACTTCGTACTTGCCGATGAAGTACAGCATCGGCTTGAGCGGCGTCTTCGCGTCAGTCTTGGGCATCAACGGCGTGATGGTCTTGTTCCAGTCCTTGGGCAAATCCTTGAGGGTGAACTGGCCGTTGATGAAATCGCGCCGGTAGCCGGAAATGAACGACTGTTGATAGCCCGCCTCGCCTTCACTGAACGGGTAGCCGAGGCTGATCTCGCGGTCGTCCAGGGTGCCTTGGGCGAGGATGTAGACGTAGCGGAACACCATCTGCCCCTCGCACGGCAGCGGCAGGCTGACGTCGTCAGGCAATGGCTTGGGGTTGTCCAGTTTATCCGTGCCTTCATCAGCCCAGACCAGACCGGCCAGGCTCAGCGCCACGGCGGCGCCCAATAACTTATACATCGCGAATTCCTTCACACGCCTGGATGCGCGCCACCCGCCAGCCGCCACAGGCCGCCGCGACGGCACTGACGCCGAGCACGGCCGCCAGGGCCAAGGTGTAATGACGCACCAGCAGATGGCTGGCGTATTCGCCGGGCATCTGCGCAAATAAATGATTCAGGCCCGACTGCGCCAGGCCATACAGGCCAGCACTCAGCAAGGCCGCAAACGTGGCGCTGTAGAGCGCCTGCAAGACCACGAACAACAACAGCGCCGCGGTGGACACACCCAACAGGCGCAACACCGACAGCTCCCGGCGCTTGCGCTCGACGGCCGCCAGGGCTCCGGCAAAGATCGCCGCAAACGCACCGGCCAGTGCCAGCCCGGCGATGATCCAGAACACGATCGACAGGTTGCGGCTCAACGATTGCACTTGTGCGATGGTCTGGGCCTGGGTCGACACCAGCAGGTTCTGACCGGCGAAGTACTGGCGCAGCGGCTCGACATCACCGAGGCTGCGGGCATACAAACGAAACGCCGGATAAACCCGCTGCCCGGCCTCGCCCAGCGCATCGCCCGGCCAGCCGAACGCGGGCACGCCACGGCCGTCGCGGTAATCCTCGGCCGCCTCGAGCAATGCCAGGGGCGCGAACAAACCGTCCCGGGCGAAGGCCTCCAGCGGCAGCACGTGCAGCACCTGCACCCGTGTGCGCTGCGCCTCGCTGCGACCGGCCACCCGCCGGCCGAAACTGGCCTGCAACCAATCGCCAGCCTTGGCGCCGAGCTTTTCCGCGGCGGTCTGGCTGAGCACCACTTGCCCCAGGCCTTGCGGCACCGGCAGTTGGTCGAGCAGCGGATCGCCCAGCGCCGTGGGAATCATTTCGACCGTGACCGCCGAAGCCTCATTGCTCAGGTCCGCCGTGGCCGCGATCTGCCGGGTACGTGGCAAGGCGAAAGCGACGTCGCTGCGCTGCCCCAGTTGTTCGACGAATCCGCCGCTGAAACGGCCACCGCCCAGGGGGATGATTTCCCGGGTCGCCGGGTCACGCTCCAGGCGCTCGGTCAAGCTGCTGACCAGACCGAACTTCAGGCCGAACAACACCAGCAACGGCGCCACCACGGCGACCAACGCCAGCACCGAACAGGCCGACAGCCAGGCGTCGTTGCGATAATCCTGCCAAGCCAGGGAAGCCACCAGCGCGCCGCGCATCAGCAAGCCTCCCCAAGGGTGGCGGTGACGCCGCCGTCCGTGTCGCGACGGCAGCTGATGCGCCGCACCTGCAAGCCGCTGGCGCGGGCCAGTGCCTCGTCATGGGTGGCAACGACGCAGCACACACCCTGCTCGCGGGCCTGGGTCACCAACAGCTGCATGACGCGCTCGGCATTCAACGGGTCCAGCGCGGCGGTCGGCTCATCGGCCAATAGCAGGCGCGGGCCATGGGCCAAAGCGCGGGCGCAACTGACCCGCTGGCGCTGGCCGACGGACAGGTCCGTCGGTTTCTTGTCCAGTTGATCGGCGATGTCCAGTTGTCCAGCCAGGCGCGTCACGCTGCCGTCATCCTTCAAGCCCAGCAATTTGCGCGACAACGCGATGTTGCCGCGCACATCCAGGAAGCCCAGCAGGCCTCCGGTTTGCAGAACATAGCCCAGGTGACGGCTGCGCAGCTCGGCCAAGGTGTCCTGTTGCGACGCACGCCACAGTTTGGCGATGTCCAGTGGCGTATTGGCGGGCGTGAAATCGAATTGCCCGGCCTGATCCGGCGCCAGCACCAGGGCGAGCAAGTCCAGCAGGGTGCTCTTGCCGCAGCCACTGGGGCCGACCACCGCCAGTTGTTCACCGCCACGCAGTTGCAGCCGTGGAATCACCAGGCTGTAGCGCTGGCTGCCGGCGCCCCGGCTTTTGTGCACGGCGTTCAGGTTCAGCATCACGGCAGCGTCGACAACGGAACGCGATACAAGGCATCGCCCGGCTCGGCATCGCCGAAACGCACCCAGTTGGCGAGGTCGTTGTGGAAGGTTTCGTAGAGACGGATCTTCGACTCCAGCTCGTCGATGAAATCCTCCTGCTCGGCCACGCTCAAGGACAGCCACAGGTCCTGGGTCATGTTCAGCGATTTGCTGCGGTACGGCAGCCCTTCCAGGTATTCGCCAAGTACCCCGCCGGTAGCGAGATTGCCGCCCTTGCGCAGGGCCGACGGGTCGCGGCTCATGTAGGCGCTGGCGCTGGCGATTTCCTGGAAGAAATCCTTGGGCGAGCTTTGGGTCTTGCGGGCCGCGTCGACGATCAGCTTCAGCGATTGCTGCAAGTCGTTGAGCTGCAGCTTGGTCAGCATCACGCAGACCTGGAACGCTGGCAGCGCCGGGTTGGTCAGGTCGCGGTCGGCGGTCCAGGCGCTGATCAGTTGCGGCGCCTGGCTGGCGCTCTTGCGTCCGAGGAAATCCATGTGCATGGCGTAGCCGACCGCCGCCGATTTGTCCGCCAGGCTTGGCGCGGCGCTGAGCAGCGGCACGCTTTGCGGCTTGTTGCTGCGCACCTGGTGCACGAGATCGGCGAACACCGAACCGATCTCGTCGACCCGCTCGCCGAACTTGCGCACGTCAGCGCCCGGCACCGGGATGTACAGGTCGCCGATCTGCGGGTTGGCGTCGGCGGTCAAGGTGCGGTACTGGGTCTGGGCGCCGGCGTGGGTTTTCTTGCCAGCGTCGCTGAGCAGGTGCAAGGCATAGATCTTGATCTGCTTGCCCAACGCGGCCTGGCGCACTTCGGCCTCGTTCATCTGCGTCGCGGCGAACGGGTCGTTCTTGCGCAGGGCACCGGCATCGGTCACCAGCAGGATCAGGCGCCCGCCGTAACCGGACCAGTCCATGCCTTCCACGGCTTCCATGACCCCGGCAAACGCATCCTCGTTGAACGAATGGCTCGACACGGTAGACGCCTCGACCTGCCGCGCCATCTCCAGGAAGCGTTGCGGGTCGCGACCCTGCTCCAGCGTGATCAGAGTCTTGGCGGTGTACTCCAGGCCCGGGGTTTTCTTGATGCTGCTGCGAAAACCGACCATGCCGAAGCTGACGCTGTCCAACTCGCCACGTTCGCCGATGCGGGTCTGCAACTGATGCACCACGTCGCGGACCTGATCGATATACGGCTGCATGGACACGGTGGTGTCCACCACCAGCACCACGGCGGTACGGAATGCGTCGGCGTTGGCGGTGGTGATCGGCGTGTTGGTCGCGGCCTTTTGCGTGTTGCCGGGGTCGATGGAGGCGACGTTCAACAACTGCACCGGCTGGCCGTTGTCGTCGAAGCTTTCGCGCGAATCGAAGATCGGCAACAGGTAGAACTGGTTTTGCGGCACGGCGCTGGCGGCCGGTTCCAGGGCCAGCACTTGCTGGTTGTCCTGGGGGCTTTGCTGGGCCTTGAGCAACGCATTTTTCGCGGCCGAAGGGTTCGCCAGGAGCTTTTCCACTTCGCCGGGCTGGCGCAGGAACATCACCGGCGCACGGCCGGAGCGTTCGGTGAACTTGAGCACCAGGCTCTGTTTCCAGTCGCTGACCTGGGCCGCGGGCAGCCAGCCGTCGCTGCGCCCGTCGGTGGCCGCGCCGACCCGCACCCAGGCGCTGCCATCCACATCCTTGCGCTGATACACATACAACACCGAGAACGCCGGCAGCGACTTGCCCGCTGCGGCGCCCGGCGCGTCGACGAGTTTCGCCCCCGGCTTGCTGAGCACACGCTGGAACAGGGTTTTTTTGCCGGCCATCAGCAATGGTCGCTGGCCGCCATCGGCCTCGGCCGCCACGGGGGGCTGAGCCGGAGGGGCGACGGGAGGCTTGACCGCTGGCACTTCCGGGGCCTTCGGTGGCTTCACTTCCGGTGGCTTGACCGAGGTGGTCGTCGCCACCGGCGTCTGCACTTTTTTGCCGTCGTCGCCGGCCAACCACCAATAACCTGCACCGCCCAAGGCCAGCGCCACGGCGACCGCAACGGCGGCCAGGGCGAACACCGGCCGCTTGCGTTGCTCCGATACCGTCGACTGAGGCGTCGGTTTTACCGGCGGCGGGACCGGCTTGGGCTGCGGTTGTGCGTAAGCCGGGCCACTGGGAATGTCGATGGACATGGGCGTCAAGCCCGCCAAGTCATCCACTGATGGCGGCGCGACAGGCAGTTCAAACGACAACGGCCGGATCAGCGTCGCTTCCGACGATTCCTCTGGCAAGTTATCCAATGCCCGCAACAACGCCGCCGCATCGGCGAAACGCTCCGCCGGATCCTTCGCCAGCAGCTTGCGCAGCACTTCCTGGTAACGACCGTGGTGCACCGGCAATTCCGGCAGCGGTTCGGTCAGGTGCGCCAGCGCCGTGGACAGCGCGTCGTTGCCGATATACGGCAGCTTACCGACGAGGATCTCGTAGAGCACCACGCCCAAGGCATAGAGATCGGCGCGGCCGTCGATGTCCTGGCCGCGGGCTTGCTCAGGGCTCATGTAGCTGGGCGTGCCGACGGCAAACCCGGCCTGGGTGAACTGGGTGCGGTCGTCCAGGGACTTGGCGATACCGAAGTCCGAGAGCACTGCTGTGCCGTCGGCGCGGAACAGGATGTTGGCCGGCTTGACGTCACGGTGCACCAGGCCCAGCCCGTGGGCGTAACCCAGGGCCGAAGCGATCTGACGGATGTAGGTCAGGCCCTGCTCCGGCGTCAGGCCCGCGGCGATGCGTTCCTTGAGCGTGCCGTTGGGCAGGTATTCCATTGCCATGTAGTACAGCTCACCGACATTGCCGATGTCATGGATGGTGACGGTGTGCGGGTGCGACAGGCGCGCCAGGGTCTTGCCCTCGCGCAAGAAGCGCTCGCAGAACGTCGGGTCGGCCGCCAGCGCCGCGGCCATGACTTTCAACGCGACCTTGCGCTCAAGCGAACGCTGGGTCGCCAGGTACACGCTGGCCATCGCGCCTTCGCCGATCTCGCCGTCGATGTCGTAGCCGGGGATGACAATATTCAGGGGCAAGCTCATGACGGCACCTTCACAACGACCACGGTGATGTTGTCCGGCGCGCCGCGCATCAGGCCCAGGGACACCAGGCTGCTGGCGATTTCGCCGGGCTCGTCGTGGCTCAATACTTCGCGGATTTCTTCGTCCTCGACGGTCTTGGTCAGGCCGTCGCTGCACAGCAGGTAGCTGTCGCCGGGCACCAGCAGCAGCTCGGTCATCGCCAGGTTCAATTGCGCCTCGACGCCGATGGCGCGGGTGACGATGTTGGCCCGCGGATGCACGCGGGCTTCGGCCTCGCTGAGCAGGCCGCTGTCCTGCAGATCCTGGACGTAGCTGTGGTCGCGCGAGATGCCTTCCAGCACGCCGTCGCGCAAACGGTACAAGCGGCTGTCACCGGCCCACAGGCACATGCCGCGCAGGTCCCGCGTGGCCAGCACCACCACGGTGCTGCCCATCATGGTCACGCCACGGTTGGCAGTTTCTTCACGCACGGCGGCGTTGACCCGCAGCAGGTCGCTTTGCAGCGCCGCGATGTATTCGTCCAGCGAGCGGCCCACCGCAATGCTACGCAGGCTGTCGACGATCAGGCTGCTGACGTAGTCGCCCGCCGCGTGCCCGCCCATGCCATCGGCGACCACCCACAAACCGTTTTCCGGCAGGTCCAGGCAGGCGTCCTCGTTGACCTGGCGGACCATGCCGACATGGCTCTTGCTTGCAGACTTGAAGGCTTTTCCAGCACTTGGACGCATCTACACAACACCTTCTTGGCCGAGCAAAAATTGCGCAAAATCAGCCGCCGCCGGCAGTCCCTGGCAGCGCATCAAACCGGGCGCGATGCGCTCCGAACCCTGGCCCCACCACAGGCTGACGCCTTCGCAAGCGGACTCGGCGAGGGCGCTCATTCGCCGCTGCGAATCGGTGGCATCGAAGCGATGCAGGCTGGCAAAGCGACTGCTCGGAGTGCGCGACAGGTACATCGGACCGTCCAGGGTTTCCAGCTCCGCGTTGAAGGCTTCGAAACTGGCCTCCACGTTCAGTGTGCTCAGCAGCAGGTTCTCGACCCGCTCGAACCAGTCGTCCGCGCCGCCGACCACCGAGGCCGGGTCAGCCTCCGGATCGAGCAATACCGCGATGGTCAGCGGAAAATACCGCCCGACCCGGTCGATGCTTGGCATCACCACGCCCACCGCAGCGTCCGGCCCGCAAACGCCGGGCGCGACCATGAAGCGCCACAGCGGGCTGACCAGATAAGCGTCCAGCCAACACTCGCCGAGGCTGGCCTGGCTGG
>NZ_JBHFJB010000159.1:7776-19688 GCF_057334555.1 Pseudomonas sp. AGC41 | reverse complement strand
CCCCCCCCCCCCCCACGAGTCCCACGGCCCGATAAAACTCTGCGGCAAGCCACGGCTGACGAAGTCCCCGCGGCTGGCCAACTTTCCATAGAAACCCGCTGTACTCATAGCCGCTCCGGCAGGCTGAAGCCACTGAGCACGCGGCTCTTGAACGGGTTGAAGGCGCTGTTGGCCCGCAACTCATAAGAAGCGCTGGCGCCATCGACCCGCAGCCGCAGGTTGAAGCGGTCCGGCGAATTACCGGCGGTCAGGTCCGACTGCTCCAGCAATCGGAACCAGGCCCACGGCCCATCCAAGGTGATGCCGGAACGACCGCTGGACGACGGCGGCATGATCGAGATCCGCACCACACCGATGCTGCCCGGATTCGGCCACTGCATGGCGGTCGGCCGGCTCGGGCCGTGGTCGTAGCTCAACTGCTGGCCGTCGAGGTCGAGCAGGAATTGGGTGATGGTCGAGTCCATCGCCACCGGCTTGAGCTCGAAGCGCACCATCGGCTGCGTGCCGCCGGAACGGAAGAACGCATCGCGAATGGTTGCAGCGCGCTGGAAGGTTTGCAGCACACCAGGGGCAATGCCGAGCTTCTGCGCGGCGCCCGGCTGCCAACGCCAGGTCGGAGCCGAGGTATCGACGTAGGGTTGCAGGTACTTGCGGAAGTAGTTGTCCATCACCCCGCCGACGCCGAAGAATTGGCCGAAGTCATCGAGGGTCGCATCCCGCGCGCTGCCTGGGGACATCGGGTAACGCCCGGCCAGGGACTGGCGATAGATATTCACCACTTCGCTGGTCCAGGCGGCATTCAGTTGATTGCGCACGCCGCCCATCATCGTGTTGGTGGTGGAGTTGACCACCGACTTGACCAGACCCTGCACCAGCGGCGGCTGGCGTTCGGCGTTGAGGCTGACGCGGGTGGCGGCGGCCGACGCCTGGTTCTTCGCCTCGCCGAGCAAGGCGTCGCCACTGGCGCCGACCATGGCACTGACCTGCACATACAGGGCGTTCATGTCGGACAGCAGGCCGTCGATGGCCGCCGGTTCGCCTTCGCTCTTGCTGACGATGCTGTTGAGCTCGGCGAAGTGCGCGGTGATCGGGTCATCGCTGGTTTGCGGCGCGTTTGGCGTTGCCTGCTCCTGGCCGAGCAAGCTGCCGAGGCGCTCCTTGAGCTTGTCCACGCCGTCGCCCGCCGGTACGCCTTGGGCGGCGAGCAGGCGTTCGTCCTGTTGCAGGTCGGTTTCCTTCGCCACCGCCACCAGCAGCTTTTTCAGCGGCGAGGTCGGGCCGGAAAGCACCCGCAGCACATCGGCGGCCTGGGCCACGCTGGTGATCGGCACAAAGTCGATGTCGGCCAGCAAGGCGTCCCACTGGCGCTGGTAATCCTGGAAGTACAGGCGCCGCACATCGGCGGCGAGGCTGGCGACGTTCTGCTGATCGGCCTGCTCAAAGCCCAGCACCCATTGCTCTTCAGCGAGGGTGCCGGTCTGGCTCAGGCTGGAGAGCAAGAAGCCCTGACGGTAACCCTTGACCGTGAAGAAGCCGCTCAGCGGCTCGCCCAACGGCTTGCCGCTCTTGCGGCTGAACACCAGCGCGGCGTCACGCCCGGCGGCTTCGTTGATGCGGAAGTCGGGGATGCCGTCGGGCAGCTTCTGCCGTTTGATGCGGTCGTAGACGCGCTGGGCCACCGGCAGTTGTTGCAGCTGGCGGCGCAGGTCTTCGATCAGGCGTGGATCCAGGCGCGCGGTCGGCGGACGCCGCTCGAACAGCGCCTGCAAGTGCCCGGTCAGGGCCTGACGCTGTTCGGCCGGCAGGTCGCGCGGCAGGCTGCGGTCCCAATCGAGGGCGATCCAGGCCTTGATGAAATCGGCGTCGTAATGCTCGTTATCGGCGAGCATCAGGTAGGCCTTTAAGCCTTCGTAGAGGAAGTCCGAATTGCCACCGCCGTGCAGTTGCTCTTCGATGCGCGTCAGCAGGCGCGGCGCGAACACCGCGATCAGCAGTTTGCGATAGACACTGCCGGATTCGGCTTCGAGCATGTCGCCCTGATACAGGCCCAGGCCTTCGGCCCAGTCCGGGGCATCGTTGGCCAGATGCTTCACGGCGTTGAGCAGCGGCAATACCGCGAGTACGTCGCGCTGGGCCGGGCTGAGGTTCTGCACGGTCTGGCCCAGCGGCGCGACCTTCTGGTCGACCTGGGCGATATAGGCCTGGTTGGCGCGGTAGCTGACCCACCACAACGTGCCAACCACCAGCACCACCAGCACGGTAGACGCCAGCACGCCGCGGGCGATCCACTTGCGCCGGCGTTCGACTTTCGGGTCCACCCCCACCAGCCCACGCTCGGCGAAGGCCACGGCGGTGAAGAGTTTTTCGATGAAGTAACTGCGCCCGGTACCGGTCTGGCGCGCCAGGTGCTGGCGGTCCAGGTTCATGCTCTGGGCCATGGAGCCGATCAGGCGATCGATCGGGCTGCCTTCCTGGGTGCCGCTGGTGAAATACACGCCGCGCAGCAACACGCGCTCTTCGAACGCATTGGGCTTGAACACGCCGTCGAGGAAACTTTGCAGGCAATCCTTCAATGCACCGAACTGCTGCGGGAAACCGTAGATGAGGTCGCGCCGCGCCGGGTCGCGCTCTTGTTGCAGGCGCTCGACCAGGCGGTCGTTGAGGCGCTGCTCGAGCAGGGCGAATTCACTCTGCAGGTGCGCCAGCGGGCTGTCGTTGCTCTTGCCATCGTCCAAGGTGAAAGTCATGCCCCAGACCTGGGCACGCTCTTCCTTGCTCAGGTTGTCGAAGTACTCCATGAACCCCGGCACCAGGTCGAGCTTGGTGAGCATCAGGTACACCGGGAAACGCACGCCCAACTGCGTGTACAACTCCTGGATCCGCAGGCGGATTGCCGCCGCGTGGGCGGCACGTTCGGCGTCGCTGCCCAACAGCAGGTCCGAGAGGCTGATGGCGATGAACGCGCCATCGATCGGGCGCCGCGCCCGCTGCTTTTTCAGCAGGCCGAGGAAGCCCAGCCACGCGGCCTTATCGACGGTCGCATCGCTGTCCTGGGTGGTGTAGCGACCGGCGGTGTCGAGCAGGACCGCCTCGTCGGTGAACCACCAGTCGCAGTTGCGCGTACCGCCGACACCGCGCACCGCACCGGCGCCCAATTGTGCCGCCAGCGGAAAATGCAGCCCGGAGTTGACCAGCGCAGTGGTCTTGCCCGAACCCGGTGGGCCGATGATCACGTACCACGGCAACTCGTAGAGGTTACGCCGCTCGTCACCACCGAGCTTGGCTTTCTTGAGCAAGGCCAGGGCCTCGTCCATGCGCTGGCGCAAGGTTTCGAGCTCTTCGGCGGTGGCGATGCTGGTCGGGTCCGGCGGAGTCTGCGCGGCCAGGCTGCGCATGACTTCGGCGGCCTGCCGGCGGGCCTGGATGATGCGGAACAGGCGATAGGCGATCCATACCGCAAACACCAGGATGATCAGCGCCCAACGGCGCCCTTCAGGCACCAGCCAATCGAGCAGCGGGCCGACGAACCAGATGATCAGGCTCAGGGCGATCAGCCCCAGCAACGGGATGACCCAACGGGTCATGAAACTGAAAAACGCCTTCACTCGACCCCCTCCGCCAATACTGTGATTTCAACCCGACGATTGCGCGCACGTCCCTCGGTCGTGGCGTTGGACGCCAACGGCTCGGTGTCGCTGCGGCCTTCGGCGCTGAAGCGCTCGGGCTGGCCGGTCTTGGCCGAAAGAATGTCCAGCACCGACCTGGCCCGTGCTTCGGACAAGGCCCAGTTGGACGGAAACCGCAAGGTGGCGATCGGGCGATTGTCGCTGTGACCGGTCACCAGCACCTGGCCCTTGACCTTGCGCACGGCATCGGCGATGCGCAGCATCAACGGCTGGAAATCATCCTTGATGCTGGCGCTGCCGGAGGCGAACAGTTCATCGCCACGGATGGTCACCACCGAGCGGTCGACGGCATCTTCCACAGCAATCCGGCCGGCCCTGATTTCATCGGCGAGGAACCCGGCCAGGCGCGGACGTTCGATCACTTTCGGCTGCACCACCGGACGGTCGATGGTCTGCACCGGGATCTCGCCGAGGAAGTGAATGTTCTTGAACACCGGCTCGGCATCGGCGGCCAGCTTCATGCGCAGGCCGAACAGCAACGCCAGCAACAGGGCAAGGCCAATGGCCACGGCGATCCATGGCGGCATGAACTGCGCCAGGCGATCGCGGGCCACGGTGACCCCACGCCAGTGCGGCGACAGCTCGCGTTCGTAGTCGCCACGGGCGCTGCGGATGACCGCTGCGGTGCGTTCGCGCAGCGCTTCCAGTTGGCTGCGGCCGTCGTTCATGACCCGGTAGCGCCCTTCGAAACCCAGGCACATGCACAGGTACAAAAGCTCCAGCAGGTACAGACGCTCGCGCGGGCTTTGCAGGCAGTGCTCCAGCAGCTGGAAGACTTTTTCGCCGCCCCAGGCTTCGTTGTGCACGGTGATCAAAAGACTCTGCTTGCCCCAGTCGCTGGTGCCGCCCCAAGGCGTGCTCAGCACCGCCTCATCCAGCGCGGTGCACAAGGCGTAGCGGGCCAGCAAGACGTCGTTGCGCACCACGCCGGCGGCTTCGGCGCGCTCTTCGAACTGGCGCAGGTAGGCCAGCAATTGGGCGCGCAAGCTGGCCGGTGCCGGGTGGGCGATGGTGCTGCGCAAGCGCGTCAGCAGGGCCAGCAGCGGGCCGGCGGCGCTCTCCAGCGGGTTGAGGCCCTGGGCCTTGCCGGTCAGCACCGGCGCGGCCGGCATCGACAGCGGCGCCGTCGCGGGTGCCGGTTGCGGACGCCCCGGGTCCGGGCGGAAAGGGTCCGCGCCACGGCCCCCGGGGGTCGGCATGAACTGGGTACGATCGTCGTTGCTCATCGCGGTTTATCCTCGGATCGCCCAGAAAGCCAGGTTCAGCCCCGGGAACTGGCCGGCGATGTGGAACGCAAAGCCGCCGGAGTTGCTCAACTGCTGCCAGTGGTCGCTGCCCCGGTCCAACTCGTAATAGGTGGATCCGGCGTGGTACGGAAGCTGGCGTGGCGCCACCGGCAACGGCAGCAGGCCAATGCCCGGCAGTTGCAGGTTGACCAGGTCGCGAATGTGCTCCACCGAGCCGACTTTGCTCTGCTGGCCGAAGCGGCCGCGCAGGGTTTCGGCGGGAACGTCGGCGCGCACCACCAGGATGAAACTGGCGCTGTCGAGCAGGGTCTTGTCGGCCAGCATCGCCACATGGATGCCGTAGGCTTTCTCGACAATCGGAATTGGCGTGGCCTTGCTGTCGATGAGCATCGACAGCGCCTCGCGCAAGGCTTGCATCACCGGCGTGAAACTCAGCACCAGGTCATCGTGCTGGTACTGCGGATATTCCTGCGGGCGACGGCCGGATGCGGTAAAGGTCGAGAACTCCCCGGCCAGGCTCACCAGCTCGCTGTAAAGACGTTCGGGATGCAGCGGACTCAACTGGTTCAGGTGCTGGATCAACGGCTGGGCGCGATTGACCAGTTGCAACAGCATGAAATCGGCGATCTCCGAGGCCCCGCCAGCGCCGGAGGCCACAACCCGCCCGGCCAGGGCTTCGCCGCGCTGGTGCAACAGCCCCAGCAGCTCACTGCGAAACGCTGCCAGTGACTTCGAGGCCGCTACGTCCAGCAGCGGCGGGATGTAATTTTCATCCAGCACCAGGGCCCGATCAGCGCGTTTTTCCTTGATGCGCACCACGCCAATCGCGGCGTAATCGCCAATGCCATCCTGGATGGTCAGCAAGCGCAGCGCCCGGGAACCCACGGCCACCGGTGCGCGGTTTTCAAACGGCGCATTGTCATCACGTACTTCGCAGACCTGGCTCACGTAGCGCGCGGCGCCCAAGGGTTCACCTTCGTCCACGGTGTCGCGGGCGCCGGCGCGCTTGAGCGGCAGGGCCAGGTACACCAGGCCGTCACGCAGGTTGTCGTCAATGTTCAGCGGCGTCGGCGCAACGTCGTCCTGGGGAATATTGAACGGCGTGCCGTCAGGCAGCAGGCCCTTGGCCGAAATGATCGCCAGCTTGCCCTGGGCCAGCAGGCCCTGATCGATCAACAACTCGGAAAAACCCCAGGCGCCGGCCGACAATGGGCGGCTGCGGGAATCGATGAGGTTTTCCAGGTAACGGTCATGCTGCTGAAAGTGCTGCGTTCCAATGAACATGCCTTCCGACCAGACCACGCGATTGTTCCAGGACATGGGGGCTCCGATTGCTTATTGGGCAGGGCTGGATGGGGGGACGACGACGGCGCTGCGCACGGCACGCACATCGAGGCTGATCTGGTATTCGGTGTATTGGCGCGCCGGGACATTCATCACCGTGCGCCACAGCGACTGGTCCAGCTCGCGATAGCCCACCAGGATTCCGATGTGCCGGGTGGCCGGGTCGAGATCGCGTTGCAGGCTCAGTTGCTGGTCCGGCTGGATCAGCACTTCGTCCTGGTCGATCAGGTCAGCTCCCAATGTCGCCTGCGCCCGTTCGGCCAGGGCGAAATAGTCGGCGCGGGCAAAAGTGGCGGCGTTCTTCAACTCGAAAATGCGCACCCGCACCGGCGCCGGCTGGCCGCTGGCGCCGGGGTTGAGCCCGGCGATGGCGTGGAAGTGCAACTCGATGGCGGCGGTGTCGGCTTCAGCCTCTTCGGGCTGGGGAGCGGCCGCATCCTTGGCGCACGCCGTCAGCAGAAGTGCTGTGGCGACAGCGAGTAAAAACCTGGGAATCATCCTGCGTCCTCAATGACGTTTGAGCTATCCGTTGTGTGCTTGAAAAGTGTTGTCTGGCCCGGTGACGCTCAACGACGTCGCTGTCGCGTGCTGTGTTCTTCGTAGGCGCGGCTGAACTCCCGACCGAACAGGTCCTGGAAGTCTTCCTGGGCCTCCCGGGAAATATTGCTGTAGAGCTCGGTGAATTGCTGCCAGTACTGGGCCTGGCGCGACCCGCTGAAAATCCCCGACAACCCGCCGGGCTTGCCCATGCGCTCTTCCAGCTGGGCCGGCTCGAAACGCGCCAGCAGATGCTTGATGGCCGCTTCCACACCGGCCATCACCGCCAGTTGATGGGCACGCAAATCGTCAAAGCTGTCGCGCACCGCCACGTCCGGCGCCATGAAGGCCTGGTTGCCGTGGCGCAACAGCAACAGCAGGGCTTCGTCGACGTTCGGGGCAAATTTGAGCGGGTTGTTTTCCACCGGTTGGATCATTGTCTGCTGGATGCGGAATTCACCCTTGAGGCTGCTGCGGGCGCGCAGCACATCGATCAGGCCCTCGACCATCAATCGATAGCTGCGCCCGATGCTTTCCATCTGCGCTTCAGCCTGGGCCTTGTCCAGGCGCAACTGATCCAGCCCGGCGCCGCGCAGGAAGGCTTGCAGCAGGTCGGGGCCAGAGGTGTCGGTTGGGGTGGCCGTCGGCTCGACGCGGCTGACCGGCGCTTCGCGCGGTGGCACGGGCTCGATCGGCGCAACGACTTGCGGGATCGGCGGCGCGGGAACGGGCTCGATCACCGGCAATGGCGGCACGGAAACCGGCTCCGGCAGCGGCGCGACGGGAATCGGCGCAACCGGCGCAGGCGTGTCGCTGAACAGGTCCCAATCATCCGGGATAACCGGAGCAGGCGTCATCGGCAGCGGTTGGACCACTGGCGGCGGACTCGGGCGCGGAATCGGCGTGGGCGGGCGGAAATCATGTTGCTCGGCCGGAACGTGATCCGGCTGGGTGGCTGGAGGGACGCTGCTCGGAGCAAGGAAGTCGAACAGGTCCGGCAGCGTGTCCATGGACGACACGCCCTGGAAATGCGCAGGCGTGGCCACGGGTATCGGCGCCGGCGTATTCACGGCAGCACCCTGGCGCCCCATCAAGGCTTCGAAGCTGCTGGGCGCTTCGGCGAACGGGTTGCTGTCGGTGACCGGCAGGCTGAAATCCACGCGCGCCTGGATCTCGTAATCACCGATGCGAATGACTTCGCCATCCTGCAGCGGCTCGCTGTTGCCTTTGCGCAGGCGAATGCCGGCCTTGACCAATTCCACCCCATTGGTGCTGTTATCGGTCAGATAATAGCGCCCGTCCTTGTATTGGATAACGCAATGTTGTCCAGAAACCAGGCGCTCCGGGTCCGGCAATACCCAGTCATTATCGGAATTACGGCCAATTGCCATCACGCCTTGGTTCAGGGTCTTTTCAGAACACTGTCCAGGGGTAATCTTGTGATAACTAGTGATAGTCAAACACAGCGGCATCTTGCCTCCTTGCTGATTACTTCTTTTTGCCGACGGAACAATGGACCTGAGCCCCCGGCTGCGCGCTAAAAACCTTGCAAACAACCCGGAACGGCGTTTTGCCAGCATGATTGCTGATCTTAACCGGCCTGCGTGACAAAAAAACCTGCATCGGTGCCTGCTTCGACCTACCAGTCGCGCGGGTTGTTAAGCACCTCACAACTGTCACATCGGCGAAATAGCTTACCTTGACAAGGCATAAGTACTACACCAAAAATGCACAACTTCTTGAATATACATGATGGCACTTTAAGATCATCTCGCACTTATAGCGCCATTACGGTCAAGGAACATGTGAAGTTTCATCCGAAACTTTCATGTGCACTGCCCGACTTCTTCAGCGGGTGATAGGGAGATCGATCCAAGTGGATGTGCCTTTGCTGCTCGCCGCCGTTTCCGCGAATTCGCCTTGCGGTGAAGACCTGGAATATGACGCGGATTTCTTGCGCCTGGAACGCGATTCCCGAGGCCAGCCCGAGCGCAGCATGGGCGACTCGATCCTGCCTGCCGAACCCCCGGAATGGCGCAGCATCCAGCAGCAAAGCCTGGACCTGCTGGCGCGCAGCAAAGACCTGCGCATCACCCATTTCCTGTTGCAAAGCTCCCTGGCCCTGGAAGGCATTCCCGGCCTGGCCCGTGTATTGACGCTGATCAACGAGCTGCTCAAGCAATATTGGGCCGACCTGCACCCGCGCCTGGATGCCGATGATGACAACGACCCCACCGTGCGCATCAATGCCCTCGCCGGCCTGACGTCGGACGTCACCATCCGCCTGCTGCGCGAAAGCATCCTGGCTCGCTCGCGCACGTTCGGCAGCGTCAGCCTGCGCGCCGCCGCCAACGCCAGCGGCTTGCAAAGCTTCCCGGATGAAAGCCTCGGCGCCGAACAACTCGCCGGCGCCCTGCTCGACAGCGATCCCGAGCAGCTGGAAATCATCCGTGCCGCCCTGCTGGAAGCCCGCAGCGCCGCCGAGTCCATCGAACAGCAAGTCAGCGACCAGGTCGGTTCCGCCCAGGGCGTGGACCTCGGCCCGCTGAAACAACCGCTGAAGATGGCCCTGCAGATCCTCGGTCAGTTCGCCCCGCAGAGCGGCGACAGTGCCCTTGCCGATCCCGTCGAAGCCGACAACGCCGCGCCGGTTGAATACGCCAGCGCACCCAGCACGCCGCGCAGTACCGTCGCCGGAGAAATCAACAACCGCGACGATGTCCTGCGCAGCCTGGACCGGATCCTGGCGTACTACACCCGTCATGAGCCCTCCAGCCCGCTGCCGGTACTGTTGAACCGGGCGAAGAATCTGGTGCACGCCGATTTCGCGGCGATCGTACGCAACCTGATTCCCGACGGCATGAGTCAATTTGAAAACCTGCGCGGCCCGGAAAGCGAATAAAAAGCGAGCGGATCACGCAGTCACGTCATAGGTACCCCCGATGACGCCAACACCGTCGCTCAAGCGACCAGGAGCAGCAACGTGGCGAAGCAAAGTTCTCAGAAATTCATCGCGCGCAACCGCGCGCCTCGAGTGCAGATCGAGTACGACGTCGAGCTCTACGGCGCCGAGAAAAAGGTCCAGTTGCCCTTCGTCATGGGCGTAATGGCGGACCTGGCCGGCAAGCCCGCGGAGCCTCTGGCGCCGGTGGCCGATCGCAAGTTCCTCGAGATCGACGTCGACAACTTCGACTCGCGCCTCAAGGCCATGCAGCCTCGCGTGGCGTTCCATGTGCCTAACGAACTGACCGGCGAAGGCAACCTGAGCCTGGACCTGACGTTCGAAAGCATGGACGACTTCAGCCCTGCGGCCGTGGCCCGCAAGATCGATTCGCTGAACAAGCTGCTCGAAGCGCGCACCCAACTGGCCAACCTGCTGACCTACATGGACGGCAAGACCGGCGCCGAGGAAATCATCATGAAGGCGATCAAGGACCCAGCGCTGCTGCAGGCCCTTGCCAGCGCGCCAAAGCCCGCCGATGCAGAGCCCAAGGCTTAAGGACTAACGATCATGAACGATTTGGTACGCGACAATCAGCCCCAGAACCTGGGCGCCACTGAAGAAACCAGCGAGTTCGCCTCGCTGCTGCTGCAAGAATTCAAGCCCAAGACCGAACGCGCCCGCGAAGCCGTCGAGACCGCCGTGCGCACGCTGGCCGAGCAGGCCCTGGCGCAGACCGACCTGGTGTCCAACGACGCCATCAAGTCGATCGAGTCGATCATCGCCGCGATCGACGCCAAGCTCACCGCCCAGGTCAATCAGGTCATCCACCACCCGGACTTCCAGCAACTGGAAAGCGCCTGGCGTGGCCTGCATTACCTGGTCAATAACACCGAGACCGATGAGCAACTGAAGATCCGCGTGCTCAACATCTCCAAGACCGACCTGCACAAGACCCTGAAGAAATTCAAGGGCACCGCGTGGGACCAGAGCCCGCTCTTCAAGAAGATGTACGAAGAAGAATACGGCCAGTTCGGCGGCGAGCCTTACGGCTGCCTGGTCGGCGACTACTACTTCGACCAGTCGCCACCGGACGTGGAACTGCTGGGCGAGCTGTCGAAAGTCTGCGCCGCCATGCACGCGCCATTCATTGCCGCCGCCTCGCCGACGGTAATGGGCATGGGCTCGTGGCAGGAACTGTCGAACCCGCGCGACCTGACCAAGATCTTCACCACCCCGGAATACGCCGGCTGGCGTTCGCTGCGTGAATCGGAAGACTCGCGCTACATCGGCCTGACCATGCCGCGCTTCCTGGCGCGCCTGCCGTACGGCGCCAAGACCGATCCGGTGGAAGCCTTCGCCTTTGAGGAAAGCACCGACGGCGCCGACAGCTCCAAGTACACCTGGGCCAACGCCGCCTATGCGATGGCCGTGAACATCAACCGCTCGTTCAAACACTTCGGCTGGTGCTCGCGCATCCGCGGCGTGGAATCGGGCGGTGAAGTGGAAAACCTGCCGGCCCACACGTTCCCTACCGATGACGGTGGCGTGGACATGAAGTGCCCGACCGAAATCGCCATTTCGGACCGCCGTGAAGCGGAACTGGCGAAGAACGGTTTCATGCCGCTGTTGCACAAGAAGAACACCGACTTTGCCGCCTTCATCGGCGCCCAGTCGTTGCAGAAACCGGCCGAATACGACGACCCGGACGCCACCGCCAACGCCAACCTGGCCGCGCGCCTGCCGTACCTGTTCGCCACCTGCCGTTTCGCCCATTACCTGAAGTGCATCGTGCGCGACAAGATCGGTTCCTTCAAAGAGAAGGACGAGATGCAGCGCTGGTTGCAGGACTGGATCCTCAACTACGTCGATGGCGATCCGGCGCACTCCACCGAGACCACCAAGGCCCAGCATCCACTGGCTGCCGCCGAAGTGATCGTCGAAGAAGTCGAAGGCAACCCGGGGTACTACAACTCCAAGTTCTACCTGCGCCCGCACTATCAGCTCGAAGGGCTGACCGTGTCGTTGCGCCTGGTATCGAAACTGCCGTCGGCCAAGGGCGCGTAAGGATTTACTGAGCGGTACGCAATGGAAACATGTGGGAGCGAGCCTGCTCGCGAAAGCGGTGCATCAGTCGCCACTTGTGTTGCCTGAGGC
>NZ_JBHFJB010000159.1:0-7756 GCF_057334555.1 Pseudomonas sp. AGC41 | reverse complement strand
CCCCCCCCCCCCCCCCCCCCCACAGGGGGTCTTCATTGAGTTGGAGAACACCCTGGTTCCGGTCGGCAACAAAATTTTTCGCAAGGTCAGCGTCAACCAAACAATGTGGTAAAGACCACACAGGGAGAAAACATGGCTGTTGATATTTTCATCAAGATCGGCGACATCAAGGGCGAGTCCATGGACAAGGTCCACAAGGACGAGATCGACGTCCTGAACTGGAGCTGGGGCATGTCCCAGACCGGTAACATGCACGTCGGCAGTGGCGGTGGCGCGGGCAAGGTGAGCATCCAGGACCTGTCGCTGACCAAGTACGTCGACAAGGCTTCGCCGAACCTGATGATGCACTGCGCCAGCGGCAAGCACGTCGACAAGGTCAAGCTGACCGTGCGCAAGGCCGGCGGCGAAAGCCAGGTCGAGTACATGATCATCAACCTGGAAGAAGTGCTGATCACTTCCCTGAGCACCGGCGGCTCGGGCGGCGATGATCGCCTGACCGAAAACGTCACCCTGAACTTCGCCAAGGTGCTGGTGGACTACCAGCCACAGAAAGCCGACGGCACCAAGGAAGGCGGTCCGGTCAAGTTCGGCTGGAACATCCGTCAGAACGTCAAGGTGTAATCGAACACGCCCCCGGCGCCACGCGCCGGGGGTGTTTGGTGCTTGCTCGCAACCCATCCTTTCCCTTCCGGTGTCTGAGTCATGGCCAAGCCTGCGTTTATCAATTTGTGGAAAGCCTATTCCGATTTGCTGGTGACCCATCCCGACGCGAAACCTTGCGACGGCCCTTGGGCAAACCAGTGCGCGATTCGCATGAGCATCACGCTCAATACCGAACTGACCATCAAGGTCAACAAGTCCACCTACACCGAACCCAAATGTGCCCATGGGCATGCGCGTGGGGCCGAGTCATTGGCAAACTGGCTGTGGAAACATCATCTGGGCCGCCCGTTGATCCTTGGCGGAACTGCCGCGGATCGACGCAAGCTCCAAGACAAGACCGGCCTGATTTTCTTCAAGGATTGTTTCCAGCAAGTGGGGGAAGCCTCGGAGGGTCGTACTGGCGATCATATCGACCTCTGGAACCGTGGCCTGACCCTCGGTTATGACGATCCGGCCTATCGATCCCGAGCGATCTGGTTCTGGGAGCTCGTATGATCAAGGCCCGTTGCGCGATATGGGTCGGCTGCCTGTTGACCAGCCTGACCGCCTGTGCCCAGCAGCAGTCGCCATCGGCGACTTCCTCCGTCCCGGTGGAGCATGTCGTCTCGATGGGTGGGCAAACGCTGACGCTGGAGAACGACCAGGCGCGCTGCGTGCTACGCAAGCCCGACCAGACCCTGATGCCACTCGACTTGGCCTGGCCCTGCCAGTTCACGGTCGATCGACAAGGCAAGCCCCATGTCGAGACCTTCGGCAACGTGCCCATTGTCATCGTTGTCCATGTATCGGCTGGCCCTCATAACAATCAGGAATGTCGCTCCGAGTACCGCGCCATACGCCAGATCAATGGACAGCTCGAACCCTCGATCATCGCTCGCAACGCCAGCTGCATGCGTGGCGCAGGTGACCAGAAGAATTACACGGGCCTTTTCACTTGGTAACCGAAATCGCCACCCGCGATCGCCTGCAACCGTCCCTGCTGGACCGGCTGACCGACGACGATCCGAGCAACCCGAAGGAAAGCGCCGACAAGCGCGTGCTGTCCCTTACCCAATTAAAAGCCTCGGTGCTGCGTGACCTGGCGTGGCTGCTCAACACCACGTCGTTGCTCGACGCCGACGCCACGCTGCACACCCCGGCGGGCACCTCGGTGGTGAATTTCGGGCTGCCGGCGCTGGCCGGCAACAGCGCCTCGAACATCGATGTGCCCGCGCTGGAAACCCTGATCCACCAGGCCATCGCCACCTTCGAGCCGCGTATCTTGCGCCACACCCTGCGCGTGCGCGCCCGGGCAACCGCCGAGATGAACCATAACGCCCTGAGCTTCGAGATCGAAGGCGATCTCTGGGCCCAGCCGGTGCCGCTGCGCCTGATGCTGCAAACCGACCTGGATCTGGAGACCGGCCACGTGCGCGTAGTCAACGCCGACCAGCGGAGACGTCCATGAACCCGCGCCTGCTGGAGCTGTACAACCAGGAGCTGCACCACGTGCGCGAAAGCGCGGCGGAGTTCGCCCAGGAATACCCGAAGATCGCCAGCCGGTTGTCGCTGGCCGGCATGGACTGCGCCGACCCGTACGTCGAGCGCCTGCTGGAAGGCTTCGCTTATCTGACGGCAAGGGTGCAGCTCAAGCTCGACGCCGAGTACCCGACGTTCACCCACAACCTGTTGGAAATCGCCTATCCGCATTACCTGGCGCCGACGCCGTCGATGACCGTGGTGCAGATGCAGGCCGACCCGGACGAGGGTTCACTGAGCAGCGGTTTCCCGCTGCCCCGTGACACCGTCCTGCGCGCCGCCCTGGGTCGCGAATCCCAGACCTGCTGCGAGTACCGCACCGCCCACGCGGTGACGTTGTGGCCGTTGCAGGTCAGCCAGGCCGAGTACTTCGGCAACCCGTCGGCGGTGCTCGGGCGCCTGGCCGCCAGCGAACCGAAAGCCAAGGCCGGCCTGCGCCTGACCCTGCGCACCGGTGCCGAACTGCCATTCAACAGCCTGGCCCTGGACAATCTGCCGCTGTATTTGAGCGGTGCCGACGAACAGCCCTTCCGCCTCTACGAACAACTGCTGGGCAATGCCTGCGCGGTATTCGCCCGCCAGCCTGGCGGCAACTGGGTCGAACGGTTGCCGCAGGATGCGTTGCGCGCGCAAGGCTTCGATGACGCCGAGGCCGCGCTGCCAGTGGTGTCGCGGGCGTTCCAGGGTTATCGCTTGCTGCAGGAATACTTCGCCCTGCCGCACCGGTTCCTGTTCGTCGATTTCACCCAGCTCGGCCGCGCGGTCAAGCGCTGCGATGGCCAGGAGCTTGAGCTGATCGTGCTGTTCGACCGCCACGATCCGAGCCTGGAAGGCAGCGTCGGCGCTGCGCAATTCCTGCCATTCTGCACGCCGGCGATCAATCTGTTTCCCAAGCGCCTGGACCGCATTCACTTGTCGGACCGGGTCAACGAACATCATGTGATTGCCGACCGCACCCGGCCGATGGACTTCGAAGTGCATTCGCTGACCGGGCTGGCTGGCCACGGCACCGGCCCGGAGCAGCCATTCCTGCCCTTCTACGCCGTCCGTGATCCGTCCCGCTATGGCCGCGACAAGGCCTATTACACGGTGCGCCGCGAACCGCGTGTGCTGTCCAGCGATCAACGCCGCAACGGCCCGCGCTCGACCTATATCGGCAGCGAGACCTTCGTCAGCCTGGTGGACAGCCAGCAAACGCCCTATCGCCACGACCTGCGTCAACTGGGCGTGACCGCGCTGTGCACCAACCGCGACCTGCCGCTGTTCATGAGCGTGGGCAACGGCAAGACCGACTTCACCCTGGCCGACAGCGCGCCGGTTGGCGCGGTGCGCTGCGTCGCCGGGCCGAGTCGTCCACGGGCCAGCCATGCCCACGACGCCAAGGCCTGGCGGCTGATCAGCCAGCTGTCGCTGAACTACCTGTCCTTGAGCGAACAAGGCCAGGGCGCGGCCGCCCTGCGCGAACTGCTGCGCCTGTATGGCGACAGCAACGATGCGGCGCTGCAATTGCAGATCGAAGGCCTGCGCGAAGTCAGCAGCAAGGCCTGCACCCGGCGCCTGCCGATGCCCGGCCCGATCGTGTTTGGTCGTGGCCTGGAGATCACCCTGGAATTCGACGAAAACGCGTTTCGCGGCACCGGGGTGTTCCTGCTCGGCGCGGTGTTCGAACGCTTCCTGGCACGCTACGTGTCGATCAACAGCTTTACCGAGACGGTGATCCGTACCACCGAACGCGGCGAGATCATGCGATGGAAAGCCAAGCCCGGACGGCGTCCGACCCTGTGAGTACCCTGGAGGCGATGCACCAGGAACCCTGGGAATATGACTTCTTCCAGGCGTTGCGGCGCATCGAGTGCGAATCCCCCGAACTGCCGCGCCTGGGCCATTCCCTGCGCCTGGCCGATGATCCGCTGCGCCTCGGGCAACAGGCCGAGTGCACCTTCGCCCCGGCGACCCTGGCCTCGGTGCAACCAGGCGTCGACGGCGCACCGGCGCGCCTGGAGCAGTTCTTCTTCGGCCTCGGCGGCCCCAACGGCCCGATGCCGCTGCACATCACCGAATACGTGCGCGAACGCCAGCGCAACAACGGCGACAGCACCAGCAAACGCTTCCTCGACGTCTTCCACCATCGCCTGCTCAGCCTGTTCTACCGGGCCTGGGCCGAAGCCCGGCCGACGGTCAGCCATGATCGCCCGGATGATGATTACT
The DNA here is from genome assembly GCF_057334555.1 of Pseudomonas sp. AGC41. Lineage (NCBI taxonomy): Bacteria > Pseudomonadati > Pseudomonadota > Gammaproteobacteria > Pseudomonadales > Pseudomonadaceae > Pseudomonas > Pseudomonas sp. AGC41. The sequence goes on along the minus strand of NZ_JBHFJB010000159.1, from coordinate 3,367 downwards.
GGTCGGCGCGCCTGGCGGCACTCAGCGGCCGGGGCATGCCGAGCCTGCTCAACCAGGGGCTGATTCCCGATACGGCGAAGCTGCACTACAGCGGTCACCTGTCGGCGCAAACCCGCTACCCGGACGGTTTGAAAGCGATCCTCAGCGAGTACTTCGGCCTGCCGGTGGAAATCGAAGAATACGTCGGCCAATGGCTGGAACTGCCGGAGCGCAGCCGCGTTGGTGTGAGCGCCCATCAACTGGGCGTGGACTTCTGCCTGGGCCGCTACGTGTGGGATCGCCAGCACAAGTTCCGCATTCGCCTGGGACCGCTCAAGCTCGTCGACTACATGGGCATGCTGCCCGGCAGCCAACCGTTCAATGAACTGGTGGCCTGGGTCGCCGAATACCTGGGGCACGAACTGGACTGGGACCTGAACCTGGTCCTGGAGCAGCCCGAAGTGCCCGCGCTACAACTCAATGGCCGTTTCCGCCTGGGTTTCAACACCTGGCTGGGACGCCCCGAAAAAGATGCCAACGATCTAATACTGGCCCGGCATTACGCCGAACAGGCCAACACCTCACAGACCTCAAGGAGCCATGAGCATGGGTGAAATCAGTCGCGCCGCGTTGTTCGGCAAACTCAACAGCGTGGCCTACAAAGCCATCGAAGCCGCCACCGTGTTCTGCAAGTTGCGCGGTAACCCCTACGTGGAACTGGCCCACTGGTTTCATCAGTTGCTGCAACTGCAGGACTCGGACCTGCACCGCATCATCCGCCAGTTCAACATCGAGCCGGCGCGCCTGGCCCGCGACCTGACCGAGGCGCTGGATCGTCTGCCACGGGGATCGACCTCCATCACCGACCTGTCTTCCCATGTGGAAGAAGCCGTGGAACGCGGCTGGGTCTACGGCAGCCTGATGTTCGGCGAAAGCCAGGTGCGCACCGGTTACCTGGTGCTGGGCATCCTCAAGACGCCAAGCCTGCGCCATGCGCTGCTGGGCCTGTCGTCGGAATTCGACAAGGTCAAGGTCGAAGCCCTGAGCGAACGGTTTGACGAATACGTCGGCGACTCGCCGGAAAACGCCCTGACCGCCAGCGACGGCTTCAACGCCGGCGCCGTGCCCGGCGAAGCCAGCGGCGCGATGGCCCCCAGCGCCATGGGCAAGCAGGAAGCGCTCAAGCGCTTCACCGTCGACCTCACTGAACAGGCCCGTAGCGGCAAGCTCGACCCGATCGTCGGCCGTGACGAAGAAATCCGCCAACTGGTGGATATTCTCATGCGCCGTCGGCAGAACAACCCGATCCTCACCGGTGAAGCCGGCGTCGGCAAGACCGCCGTGGTTGAAGGTTTTGCGCTACGCATCGTCGCCGGCGACGTGCCGCCCTCGCTCAAGGACGTGGAGCTGCGCAGCCTCGACGTGGGCCTGTTGCAGGCCGGCGCGAGCATGAAAGGTGAATTCGAGCAGCGCCTGCGCCAAGTCATCGAAGACGTCCAGGCCTCGCCAAAACCGATCATCCTGTTCATCGACGAAGCCCACACCCTGGTGGGTGCCGGTGGCGCCGCCGGCACCGGCGACGCGGCCAACCTGCTCAAGCCGGCCCTGGCCCGCGGTACCTTGCGCACCGTCGCCGCCACGACCTGGGCCGAGTACAAGAAGCACATCGAAAAAGACCCGGCCCTGACACGCCGTTTCCAGGTGGTGCAAGTCGCCGAGCCGTCAGAAGACAAGGCCCTGCTGATGATGCGCGGCGTGGCCTCGACCATGGAAAAACACCACCAGGTGCAGATCCTCGACGAAGCCCTCGAAGCCTCGGTCAAGCTGTCCCACCGCTACATTCCCGCGCGCCAGTTGCCGGACAAGTCCGTGAGCCTGCTGGACACCGCCTGCGCCCGCGTCGCCATCAGCCTGCACGCCGTACCGGCCGAAGTGGACGACAGCCGCCGGCGCATCGAAGCGCTGGAAACCGAGCTGCAGATCATCGCCCGTGAACACGCGATCGGCATCGCCATCGGCACCCGCCAGACCCAGACCGAAAGCCTGCTCGCCGCCGAGCGCGAACGCCTGGCCGAATTGGAAAGCCGTTGGGCCGAAGAGAAAACCCTGGTCGACGAACTGCTGGAAACCCGCGCCACCCTGCGCGAGCGCGTCGGCCTGGTGGACAGCGAGGACGGCAGCGAAGCTTCCGACAACGACAGCCATGCCCTGCGCGAGAAACTGGTGGACCTGCAACAGCGCCTGACCGCCCTGCAAGGCGAGACCCCGCTGATCCTGCCAACCGTGGATTACCAGGCCGTGGCCTCGGTGGTCGCCGACTGGACCGGTATCCCGGTGGGCCGCATGGCCCGCAACGAACTGGAGACCGTGCTCAACCTCGATCAGCACCTGAAAAAACGCATCATCGGCCAGGACCACGCCCTGCAGATGATCGCCAAGCGCATCCAGACCTCGCGCGCCGGCCTCGACAACCCGAGCAAGCCGATCGGCGTGTTCATGCTCGCCGGCACCTCCGGCGTGGGCAAGACCGAAACCGCCCTGGCCCTGGCCGAAGCCATGTACGGCGGCGAACAGAACGTCATCACCATCAACATGAGCGAGTTCCAGGAAGCCCACACCGTGTCTACCCTCAAGGGCGCACCACCGGGCTACATCGGTTATGGCGAAGGCGGCGTGCTGACCGAAGCCGTGCGGCGTAAACCGTACAGCGTGGTGCTGCTGGACGAGGTGGAGAAAGCCCACCCGGACGTGCACGAGATTTTCTTCCAGGTGTTCGACAAAGGCGTGATGGAGGACGGCGAAGGCCGGGTGATCGACTTCAAGAACACCTTGATCCTGCTGACCACCAACGCCGGCACCGAGTTGATCGCGCAGGTCTGCAAAGACCCGCAGAACGTGCCCGAGCCGGAAGAAATCGCCAAGGCCCTGCGCCAGCCGCTGCTGGAAATCTTCCCGCCGGCGCTGCTCGGCCGCCTGGTGACGATCCCCTACTATCCGCTCAGCGACGAGATGCTCAAGGCCATCACCCGCCTGCAACTCAACCGCATCAAGAAGCGCGTGGAGAGCACCCACAAAGTGGCCTTCGATTACGACGACGCGGTGATCGACCTGATCGTCTCGCGCTGCACCGAAACCGAAAGCGGCGGGCGCATGATCGACACCATCCTGACCAACAGCCTGCTGCCGGACATGAGCCGCGAGTTCCTGACTCGCATGCTCGAAGGCAAGGCCATGGCCGGCGTGCATATCAGCGCCGTGGATAACGAACTGAAGTACGATTTCAGCGACGCGGCCTGATTTAAGGTAATACCGCATGACCCCTGTGGGAGCGAGCCTGCTCGCGAATGCAATCTGTCAGTGACATCCATGTCGACTGACACACCGCGTT
>NZ_JBHFJB010000158.1:0-856 GCF_057334555.1 Pseudomonas sp. AGC41 | reverse complement strand
AGCGGTGTAAACCACAGTGCCGCCTTCGCCAACCGTCGAAGTTGCGGTAAGCGAAACGGTGCTGGTGTCGAGGGTATCGGTCACGTCGGTGACGACTGGTGCAGTGTTAGGCACCAGGTTCTCAAAGTTACCGCCAACTGCCGTGTCGATGCTGACTTCAACCTTGCCGGCGTCTTTGTAGACGTCATCTTTCGGTGCGTCGACAGTTACGGTCCCAGTGGTAGCGCCGGCAGCGATGTTGATCACCGCGCCGTTGCTCAGGGTGATGGTCACTGGCGAACCGGCGGCGTTGGTCAGGGTCGCGGTGTAAACAATCGAGCCGCCTTCGGCAACGGTGTCGGTCGCGGAAAGGGTCAAGCCCGTGGCATCAGTCGAATCGGTGACTGCGGTGTCCGCAGGCTTACCGTCAATTTCCAGGTTTTCGTAGTTGCCGCCTTTGGCGTCGTCGATCTTGACGCTGAGGTTGCTACCGCCCGCCAATGCATCGTTAGGTGCGGTGAAATTCACCGACCCGGAACTCGAACCAACTGGGATGGTGATGCTTTGACCATTCGACAGGGTGACGACCAGCGGAGCGCCGGTGACCGGAGCATTCACCGAAGCGGTGTAAACCACGGTGCCGCCTTCGCCAACCGTCGAAGTTGCGGTAAGCGAAACGGTGCTGGTGTCGAGGGTATCGGTGACGTCGGTGACGACGGGTGCAGTGTTAGGCACCAGATTCTCAAAGTTACCGCCAACTGCCGTGTCGATGCTGACTTCAACCTTACCGGCGTCTTTGTAAACGTCATCTTTCGGTGCATCAACAGTCACGGTGCCAGTGGTGGCACCAGCGGCGATATTGATCACCGCGCCGTTG
>NZ_JBHFJB010000157.1:100441-104292 GCF_057334555.1 Pseudomonas sp. AGC41 | reverse complement strand
CCACGGAAGCCTGTCCAGGCCTGAAACTGTTGCAAACTTTCGGGACTGAACAGCCCGCATGAAAAAGCCCTGACCTTTCGATCAGGGCTTTTTTATTTGCCGCATGTTACCGCTCAATCACAACCCATTGGCTGCCTTGAACTCGCGACGACGACGGTGCAGCACCGGCTCGGTATAGCCGTTTGGTTGCCTGGTCCCTTCGATCACCAGTTCGACCGCCGCCTGGAAGGCGATGTTGCTGTCGAAGTCCGGCGCCAGCGGGCGGTATAGCGGGTCGCTGGCGTTCTGGCGGTCGACCACCGGTGCCATGCGCTTGAGGCTTTCCATCACCTGGTCCCGGGTGACGATGCCGTGGCGCAGCCAGTTGGCGATGTGCTGGCTGGAGATCCGCAGCGTTGCACGGTCCTCCATCAGGCCGATGTCGTTGATGTCCGGCACCTTGGAGCAGCCCACGCCCTGGTCGATCCAGCGCACCACGTAGCCAAGGATGCCCTGGGCATTGTTGTCCAGTTCATGCTTGATCTGCTCGGGCGTCCAGTTCGGGTTGACCGCCAGCGGGATGGTCAGGATGTCGTCGACCGAGGCGCGGGCACGCTTGGCCAGCTCGGCCTGGCGGGCGAATACATCGACCTTGTGATAGTGCAGCGCGTGCAGGGCGGCAGCGGTCGGCGATGGGACCCATGCCGTGTTGGCGCCCGCCATCGGGTGGGCGATTTTCTGCTCGAGCATCGCGGCCATCAGGTCCGGCATGGCCCACATGCCCTTGCCGATTTGCGCGCGGCCTTGCAGACCGGTGCTCAAACCGATGTCGACGTTCCAGTTTTCGTACGCGGCGATCCACTTCTCGGCCTTCATGTCGGCCTTGCGGACCATCGGGCCGGCTTCCATGGACGTGTGGATTTCGTCGCCGGTGCGGTCGAGGAAGCCGGTATTGATGAATACCACGCGCTCGCTGGCCGCCTTGATACACGCCTTGAGGTTGACCGTGGTACGGCGCTCCTCATCCATGATTCCGACTTTCAGCGTGTTGCGCGGCAGGTTCAGCACGTCTTCGACGCGGCCGAACAGCTCGTTGGTAAACGCCGCTTCTTCCGGGCCATGCATCTTCGGCTTGACGATGTACACCGAGCCGGTGCGGCTGTTGCGGCGCGAGGTGTTGCCGTTGAGGCTGTGGATCGCGGCCAGGCTGGTGATCAGGCCGTCGAGGATGCCTTCCGGCACTTCATTGCCGTCCTTGTCCAGGATTGCGTCAATGGTCATCAGGTGACCGACGTTGCGCACGAACAAAAGCGAACGGCCGTGCAGCGTCACGCTCGACCCGTCCGCGGCGGTGTAGACGCGGTCAGGGTTCATGGTCCGGGTAAACGTCTGGCCGCCCTTGGCGACTTCTTCCGACAGATCGCCTTTCATCAAGCCGAGCCAGTTACGGTAGATCACCACCTTGTCATCGGCATCTACGGCGGCGACCGAGTCTTCGCAATCCATGATGGTGGTCAGCGCGGCTTCCATCAGGATGTCTTTGACGCTGGCGGCGTCGGTCTGCCCGACCGGAGTGCTGGCGTCGATCTGGATTTCGAAGTGCAGGCCGTTGTGCTTGAGCAGCACCGCGCTCGGCGCCGACGTCTCGCCCTGGAAACCGATCAGTTGGGCATCGTCGCGCAGGCCGCTGTTGCTGCCGCCCTTGAGAGTCACGACGAGCTTGCCATCGACGATCTTGTAGGCAATGGAATCGACGTGGGAGCCGGCCGCCAACGGGGCTGCTTCGTCGAGAAAGGCGCGGGCGAAGGCGATGACCTTGTCGCCGCGGACCTTGTTGTAGCCTTTGCCTTTCTCCGCGCCATCGGCTTCGCTGATCGCATCGGTGCCGTACAGCGCGTCGTACAGCGAACCCCAGCGGGCGTTCGAGGCGTTGAGGGCGAAACGGGCATTCATCACCGGCACCACCAGCTGCGGGCCGGCCATGCGGGCAATTTCGTCGTCGACATTCTGGGTCGTGGCCTGGAAATCCGCCGCTTCTGGCAGCAGGTAACCAATGTCTTGCAGGAAGGCGTTGTAAGCCACGGCGTCGTGGGCCTGGCCGGCACGAGCCTGGTGCCAGGCATCGATCTGCGCCTGGAAATCGTCGCGCTTGGCGAGTAGGGCTTTGTTCTTCGGTGCCAGGTCATGGATGACCTTGTCGGCGCCGGCCCAGAATGCGTCGGCGGTGAGGCCGGTTCCGGGAATGGCTTCGTTATTCACGAAGTCGAACAGGACTTTGGCGACCTGCAGGCCACCGACTTGAACGTGTTCAGTCATTGCTTGCCTCACTCTGCTCAGCTATTGCGCTTTTCAGCTCTTCGATTTGGACAATGAAGCCTCGGGACATTTAAACCACAAACCCCCGGACCAGTACATGCCATTGCTGGCGGCTGGGTTAAGCCTTGCTGACGGGGCTTTCAGGGGTGCGACTGGCCTGGGCAGACATCGGTGCAACATTAGGCATTGCGGTTATGTAGTGCCCGCTGCGGCATACTACATGATCAGTTACGGTTGTGAAAATCAGACTAATTGCGTCGTTCCGCGACCGACCAAAGCACTACAGTCACAGCGCGGAACCGGATGTTCTCAAAAAAACGATGGATTGTTCCAGATAAATATAAGGTTCGTACACATTTCCCTGTGGCGAGGGAGCTTGCTCCCGCTTCAGTGCGCAGCACTGAACCAGCGATTTACGATCGTTACGCAGTCCAGGGCCGAGCAAGCTCCTTAACCCAAAAGCGCGCGACTGTGCTGATTTCCCGCCTTGCCTATACTGTCCGTTCCATCAACAGAAGGGCTGCGCCATGGACCATCTCGTCATCACCGTTTTCGCCCCGGACAAACCCGGGCAGGTCGAGCGCATCGCTGAGTGTATTGCCGAGCACGGCGGCAACTGGCTGGAAAGCCGTATGTCGCACCTCGCCGGGCAATTCGCCGGGATCCTGCGTCTCAGCGCCCCGGCTGAATCTCATGAAGAACTGATCGAGGCTTTGCATGGGCTGGCGGCCCATGGCATTCGTGTGCTGATTGCCGAAAATGCGATTGAAGAATCCTGCACCTGGAAACCCATCGCCATGGAACTGGTGGGCAATGACCGTCCCGGCATCGTGCGCGACATCACGCGCTTGTTGAGCGGGGAAGGGGTGAACGTCGAGCGGCTGGTTACCCATGTCCGACCCGCGCCGATGAGCAGCGAATTGTTATTTCATGCCGAGGCGATTCTCGGGGTGCCCTTGACCTTGTCGCTGGACACCCTGCAGGAGCGCCTGGAAACCCTGGCCGATGAATTGATGGTCGAGCTGAAACTCAGCGACGAAAGCTGACGCAGGTTATCCAAGGAAAAGCTGCACCTGCCTGTGGATAACCTGTAGAGACCCGGCGCCAGCCCAGGCCCGCCGTGCCTCAGCCAGTGATGGTCAAAAATTCACCAGTTTTCAAAGGCTTGTGCACAAACGCCGGGGATCACGTTGTGGATAACCTTGGGAAGGATGCGCGCAGGCCACGCCGGACGTGGCCTGTAGGGATGTGTTGGTTTTTTGATCAGGTGCGCCGACGCATGCTGACCACCGCGTCGATGCTGTACACCGCGAGACCGGCCCAGATGAACAGGAACGCCACCAGCGTGCTGGACGACAAATGTTCGTCAAACAGAAGCACCGCGAGCAGCAGCACGAGCGTCGGCGCGATGTACTGCAAGAAGCCCAGCGTGGTGTAGGGCAGGTGCCGCGCCGCCGCGTTGAAGCAGACCAGAGGCACCAGCGTCACGGGGCCGGGGGGGGGGGGGCCACCAGGCTTCGGAAGTCGTCCAGAAAGCCGCCTGGGCGCTGGTGGCG
>NZ_JBHFJB010000157.1:99704-100421 GCF_057334555.1 Pseudomonas sp. AGC41 | reverse complement strand
GCTGGGGGCGGCCGGGTTGAAAAACAGCCATGCGATAGCTATCGGTACCAGCATCCAGGTTTCCACCACCAGCCCTGGCAAAGCCTTGACCGGCGCCTGCTTGCGGATCAACCCGTAGAAGCCAAACGTCAGCGCCAGCATCAGCGACACCCACGGCAGGCTGCCCACCTGCCAGACCTGTTGCGCCACGCCAATGGCTGCCAACGCCACCGCGACCCATTGCATGCGGCGCAGCCGCTCGCCGAGGAGCAACATGCCCAGCAACACGTTGACCAGCGGATTGATGTAATAGCCCAGGCTGGCTTCGAGCATGCGACCGTTATTCACCGCCCAGACGTAGGTCAGCCAGTTGGCGGCGATCAGCGTGCCGCTCAGGGCCAGGATCGCCAGGCGCCGCGGATTGTCCCGCAGCTCGCGCCACCAGCCCGGATGTTTCCAGACCATCAGCAGGGCGGCGCCGAACAGCGCCGACCAGAGTACCCGGTGGATGATGATTTCCACCGATGGAACGTTGGCGATGGCTTTGAAATAGATCGGGAACAGACCCCAGATGATGTAGGCGCTCAGGCCCAGGATGTACCCGCGACGCGGGTTGGCGGCTTGCATGCAGAATCCTTGCTTAGGCAGCTAACAAAGAAGTGATTGTAAGTAGATTTGTCGGATTGTGCTGCGAACCTTGCAAGGAACTGACCCGAGCAAAAGTCCGCTGTGGGGGGG
>NZ_JBHFJB010000157.1:99604-99684 GCF_057334555.1 Pseudomonas sp. AGC41 | reverse complement strand
GCTCGCGAAGGCGGTGAAACAGTCGCCATTTATATTACTGACGTATCGCTTTCGCGAGCAGGCTCGCTCCCACAGGAGTT
>NZ_JBHFJB010000157.1:98426-99581 GCF_057334555.1 Pseudomonas sp. AGC41 | reverse complement strand
CAGGAGTTTCAGGTGGCGGTTGGTGCCCCGCCCAATCAAAAAAGCTTCAACGGCTCTTCCTGAAGTGCCGCCAGCTGCTCGCGCAGCGCCAACACCTGGTCGCCCCAGTAACGTTCGCTGCCGAACCAGGGGAAGCTTCGCGGAAACGCCGGGTCATCCCAGCGGCGCGCCAGCCAGGCGCTGTAGTGCATCAGGCGCAGGGCGCGCAGCGGTTCGATCAGGGCCAATTCGCGCGGGTCGAAATCATGGAACTCCTGGTAGCCATCCATCAATTCCGATAGCTGTCCGAGGCATTCCTGGCGATCCCCGGCGAGCATCATCCACAGATCCTGCACGGCCGGGCCCATGCGGCAATCGTCGAGGTCGACGATATGGAACACCTCATCGCGGCACATCATGTTGCCGGGATGGCAATCACCATGCATACGAATGTTCTGGTGGGGCGTGGCGGCGTAGGCATCTTCGACACGCTTGAGCAGATCCCTGGCCACCGACTCGTAGGCCGGCAGCAGGCTACGGGGGACAAAGCCGCTTTGCAGCACGGTCTCCAGCGAGTCATGGCCGAAATTCTTCACGCCCAGCGCTTCGCGATGGTCGAACGGCCGGGTCGCGCCGATCGCGTGAAGCCTGCCAAGCAGTTGGCCGAGGCGATAAAGCTGGTCGAGATTGCCCGGCTCCGGCGCCCGTCCGCCGCGACGGGGAAACAGGGTGAAACGAAACCCGGCGTGCTCATGCAGGCTGGCGCCGTTATGGATCAGCGGCGCCACCACCGGCACTTCGCAGTCAGCCAGTTCAAAGGTAAAACGGTGTTCTTCCAGGATCGCTTCGTTGGTCCAGCGCTGGGGGCGATAGAACTTGGCGATCAGCGGTTCGGCGTCTTCGATGCCGACCTGATAGACACGGTTTTCGTAGCTGTTGAGCGCCAGCACGCGGGCGTCGCTGAGAAAGCCGATGCTTTCAACGGCATCGAGCACCAGGTCGGGCGTAAGGGTTTCAAACGGATGGGACATGCTGACTCCTGCGCAGCGGCAGGGCTGCCGCGTCCGACCCGGCATGGTAGCGCAGACAGAGGCAGATAGGGGGCTGTGCTGAAGCGATCGCGAGCAGGCTCGCTCCCACAGAGATCGACGGCAACCGAAGATCCACTGTAGGAGC
>NZ_JBHFJB010000157.1:71044-98406 GCF_057334555.1 Pseudomonas sp. AGC41 | reverse complement strand
CGATGAGGCCCGATCAGCCGCCGATTATCCCGCCATCCTCGCGGGTAATCACCATCACCGACGACCGTGGCTTGCCATTGGGCAGGTGCTCGGGGAACGTCGAACCGCCGTTTTCCCCAGGGTGCTGGATGCCCACGAACAAGGTCTTGTAGTCCGGCGCGAAGCTGATCCCGGTGACTTCACAACCCACCGGTCCGACCATGAAGCGGCGGATCTCACCGCTGTTGGGGTCGGCGCAGAGCATCTGGTTGTTGCCCATACCGGCGAAATCCCCGGCGTTGCTTGAGTCGCCATCGGTCTGGATCCACAGCCGGCCGGCTTTGTCGAAGCCCAGGCCGTCGGGGCTGTTGAACATGTTCTGGGCATTGACGTTGGACGATCCGGCCTTGGGCGTGCCGGCATGCACTGTCGGGTTACCGGCGACCACGAACAGATCCCACTCGAAGGTGTTGGAGGCGTGATCGTCACGGTCGGTGCGCCAGCGCAAAATCTGCCCGTAGACGTTTTTGGCCCGAGGGTTGGGTCCGTCCACCGGTTGGCCTTCTTCGCCGCGCTTGGAGTTGTTGGTCAGGGTGCAATAGACCTGGCCATCCTTCGGGCTCACCACGATCCACTCCGGGCGGTCCATGCGGGTGGCGCCAACGGCGGTGGCGGCCAGGCGTGCATGGATCAACACTTCAGCCTGATCATTGAAGCCCTTGCCGGCGTCGAGGCCATTCTTGCCATGGGTCAGTTCGATCCACTGGCCCTTGCCTTTCGGATGGTCCGGGTTGCCGTCGCCGGCGTCGAAGCGCGCCACGTACAAGGTGCCGTGGTCCAGCAGGTCGCGGTTGGCCTTGGCATTGCGACGGTCGATGCGATCGCGGCTGACGTACTTGTAGATGAACTCGCCACGCTCGTCGTCGCCCATGTACACCACGGCGCGCCCGTCACGGGTTTTCGCCAGTGCCGCGTTTTCGTGTTTGAAGCGGCCCAGGGCGGTGCGTTTCACCGGCGTGGACTTTGGATCGAACGGGTCGATTTCAACCACCCAGCCGTGACGATTGAGCTCGTTGGGGTTCTTCGCCAGGTCGAAACGCGGATCGAACAGGTGCCAGTTGATTTCGCGGCTGGTGACGGTGGCGCCGTAGCGCTTTTGCGCCTCATCGAACTTCAGATCGGCGTTGCTGCTGCCGAAGCAGTCGGTGAAGTTTTCTTCACAGGTCAGGTAGGTGCCCCACGGCGTCATGCCGTTGGCGCAGTTCTGGAACGTCCCCAGCGCTTTCTTGCCACTCTTGTCGGCGCTGGTTTTCATCAGGTCGTGACCGGCAGCCGGGCCGCCCAGGCGAATCGGCGTGTTGCCATGGATCCTGCGGTTGTAGCGCGAATCCTGGACGAATTGCCACTGACCACGGCGCCGCTGGATCTCGATGACCGACACGCCTTCGCTGGCCTGGGCCTTGTGCACGTCTTCGGCGGACTGCGGCTGGCCGCCATGGGGGAAGAGGTAGCGGTAGTTGGTGTATTCGTTGTTGATCGCCATCAGCGCCCGGTTGTCCTCGCCGGGAAACGGGAACAGGCTCATGCCGTCGTTGTTGTCACCGAACTGCATTTCCTGGGCGCGGGCGGTGCCATTGCCGCTGGGGTCGAATGCCGGGGCATTTTTTTGCAGTGGCTGGCCCCAACTGATCAGTACCGAGGCTTTGTAGCCTGGCGGCAAGGTAATGGTGTCGGTCGTGGCGGCGGCAATGCTGTCAAAGCCCAGCAACCTTTTGTTGCCTTCGCTCACGGCGGCGGCCATGACGCTGCGGCTCAGCAGGTTGCCGCCCAGGAACATCGCCGCGCCGCACAGGGCGCCTGCGCCGATGAAGCGGCGACGGCTCAGGCCGACGATTTTTTCCAGGTCGGTGGATTGGTTTTCTTCTAATAGGCTCATCATCAGGCTCCCTGCTGGTTTTGGCAGTCACCTTAAAGCGGGTCGATGAAGTTTATGTTTCAGCGCGCTACAACGGTGTGCCGAGCAGCACATTTGCCGGGGAAAAACGCACTTGTACCGGTGAGCCGGCGTCGAGGTTTCGTTCAACCAGCTCAAGCGGGTCTGCGAGGGCACACAACGTCTGGCCGTTGGGCAAGCCGATGCGCACTTCGTTGGGGCCATCCGCAGCGACCGCGATGTGCTCGATCACGCCTTGCAGACTGTTGGCCGAGCAATCGTCCGGCTGGTCGAGTGGATACAACGTCAGCCAGCCGGCCTTGATCAAGGCCACCACTTCGGTACCAAGGCCCAGCTCCAGGCGCAGCGTGCTGTCGTGGGTGATCTGCGCGTCGATGCGCAGCCCGCGCGCCAGTTCCAGGCGTATCCGGTCGTTGTGGCCCTGGGCCTGGATGCCGACGACCTTGCCATGCAATTGGTTGCGCGCGCTGGTGCGCAACATCAGGCGGCTGAGCAGGCCCAGGTCACCGGCGTCCTCGCTCGCTTCCAGCAACTGTGCCTGCAATACCTGCAAGCGCTGATAAAGACGCAGCACGCGCAGGCCCTCTTCCGACAGTTTTGCGCCGCCGCCACCCTTGCCGCCAACGCTGCGCTCGACCAATGGCCGGTCCGCCAGGTTGTTCAGCTCATCGATCGCATCCCAGGCCGCCTTGTAGCTCAGCCCGGCGCTTTTGGCGGCCCGAGTGATGGAGCCCTGTTCGGCGATGTGCTGTAACAGGGCGATGCGCTGTGGTCGGCGGACGATATGTTGGCTCAGCAGCGTAGGCAATGACATGGCGCAAACCGTGTACGGGATGGATGCAGGACGTTGGCGCCTCGGCCTCCGCGCGTCAAGCCGGATCACCGGGTTTCGGCGTGCGCGCCAGGCAATACACATCGACCCGCGCTGCACCGGCATCGAGCAGCAACCGGGCCAGGGCCTGGGCCGTGGCGCCAGTGGTGAGGACATCATCGACCAGCGCCAGGTGACGGTTGCTCAACGCCGCGCCGGGCGCCAAGGCAAAGGCCTGGCGCAAGTTCCGGCGCCGGGCCCGGGCGTCCAGGACCTGTTGGGCCGGGGTGTCCTGAATGCGCAATAGCAGGTTGTCTTCACAAGGGATCCGCAGCGCTGCGCTGAGCCAGCGGGCCAGCAGCGTCGCCTGGTTGAAGCCGCGCTGGCGCAAGCGTCGCGCCGCCAGCGGCACCGGCACCAGCGCATCGGGCCGCTCCAGGCCTTCGTCGAAATGATGCTGCAGCGATTGCGCCAGCAACTCGCCAAGCAGCCGACCGAGGGGCCATTTTGCCTGGTGCTTGAAGCGCGTAATCAGGCTGTCCACCGGAAAGTCGTAGGCCCATGATGCCAGGACCCGCTCGAAAGCCGGAGGCCGCGCGGCGCATTGGCCGCAACGGAGCCCGGCCATGGGCAGCGGCAGGGCGCAAACGGTGCAATGCTCGCCGAGCCAGGGCAGTTCGCTCTCGCAAGGTGTGCAGATGGGCTGCACGGTGTCGGTGGATTCGCTGCACAATAGGCAGGATTGTTTGTTTTTTAACCAGATGTAAACCGAACCTTTGTATCGTGGTTGACAGCGCATGGCTCTTCCTTAAATATGCCGAACATCCGTGTCGCGCCTGTGGGTATTGCATTCTTCAGGCGCCAGCCAAGCATAATCAAGGAAATGCCCATGAGCGCCAGCACCACTGCCAACCTGCGTCATGACTGGTCTTTGGCCGAAGTCAAAGCTCTCTTCGTCCAGCCATTCAATGACCTGCTCTTCCAGGCGCAGACCGTGCACCGCGCGCACTTCGACGCCAACCGCGTCCAGGTTTCGACCCTGCTATCGATCAAGACCGGCGCCTGCCCGGAAGATTGCAAATATTGTCCGCAGTCCGGCCACTACAACACCGGGCTGGAAAAAGAGAAGTTACTCGAAGTGCAGAAGGTCCTCGAAGAGGCCGCGCGCGCCAAGGCCATCGGTTCGACTCGTTTCTGCATGGGCGCGGCGTGGAAACATCCGTCGGCCAAGGACATGCCCTACGTGCTGGAGATGGTCAAAGGGGTCAAGGCCATGGGCCTGGAGACCTGCATGACCCTGGGGCGTCTCGACCAGGAGCAGACCGAAGCGCTGGCCCAGGCCGGCCTGGATTATTACAACCATAACCTCGACACCTCGCCGGAGTTCTACGGCAGCATCATCACCACCCGCACCTACAGCGAGCGCCTGCAAACCCTGGCGTACGTACGGGATTCGGGGATGAAGATCTGTTCCGGCGGGATCCTGGGCATGGGCGAGTCCCTGGACGACCGCGCCAACCTGCTGATCCAGCTGGCAAACCTGCCGGAGCATCCAGAGTCGGTGCCGATCAACATGCTGGTGAAAGTCGCCGGTACGCCGCTGGAAAATGCCGAGGATGTCGACCCGTTCGATTTCATCCGCATGCTCGCCGTGGCGCGTATCCTCATGCCGAAATCCCATGTGCGTTTGTCCGCTGGCCGCGAAGCCATGAACGAGCAGATGCAGGCCCTGGCGTTCTTCGCTGGCGCCAACTCGATTTTCTACGGCGACAAATTGCTGACCACCGCCAACCCGCAGGCCGACAAGGACATGCAACTGTTTGCGCGCCTGGGCATCCAGCCGGAAGCTCGCGAAGAGCATGCCGACGAAGTGCATCAGGCGGCCATCGAGCAGGCGCTGGTGGAGCAGAAGAGCAGCGAGCAGTTCTATAACGCCGCTGTTTGATTGCTCACCGATTCCCTGACTGGAATGCAAGATACTGTGGGAGCGAGCTTGCTCGCGGTGGCAATGGAACATTCAACATTTATGTCGACTGGCTCACCGCTATCGCGAGCAGGCTCGCTCCTACAAGGGTCTTTGACCAGTCTTTAAACAGTTGAGGCCTGCATGCCCTTCGATCTTGCCGCACGCCTGGCTGCCCGTCGTGCCGAAAACCTCTATCGCCAGCGTCCGCTGCTCGAAAGCCCCCAAGGCCCGGAAGTGGTGGTGGATGGCCAGCCGTTGCTGGCGTTCTGCAACAACGACTACCTGGGCCTGGCCAATCACCCGCAGGTGATCGAGGCCTGGCGTGCCGGCGCGGCGCGGTGGGGCGTCGGTGGCGGTGCGTCGCATCTGGTGATCGGCCACAGCGGCCCTCATCACACCGTGGAAGAAGCACTGGCCGACTTGACCGGCCGGCCCCGGGCGCTGTTATTCACCACCGGCTACATGGCCAATCTTGGTGCCGTCACGGCGTTGGTCGGACAGGGCGACACGGTGTTGCAGGACCGGCTCAACCACGCGTCACTGCTCGACGCCGGGCTGTTGTCCGGTGCCCGTTTCAGCCGTTACTTGCACAACGATGCCCAAAGCCTGGCGAGCCGCCTGGAAAAAGCCATCGGCAATACCCTGGTGGTCACCGACGGCGTGTTCAGCATGGACGGCGACATCGCCGACCTGCCGGCTCTCGCCCGCGAAGCACGGGCCAAGGGCGCCTGGCTGATGGTCGACGATGCCCACGGCTTCGGCACGCTGGGTGCCACCGGCGGCGGTGTCGTCGAACATTTCGGCCTGAGCCAGGAAGACGTACCGGTCCTGGTGGGGACGCTGGGCAAGGCGTTCGGCACCGCCGGGGCTTTTGTTGCCGGCAGCGAAGAATTGATCGAAAGCCTGATCCAGTTCGCCCGCCCCTACATTTACACCACCAGCCAGCCACCGGCGTTGGCCTGCGCCACGCTCAGGAGCCTTGAGTTGCTGCGCAGCGAGCATTGGCGGCGCGAGCATCTGCAATTGCTGATTCGCCAGTTCCGCCAAGGTGCCGAGCAGATCGGCTTGCAATTGATGGACAGCTTCACGCCGATCCAGCCCATCCTGATCGGCGACGCGGGACGGGCGATGCGGCTGTCACAGATGCTGCGCGAGCGCGGGCTGATGGTCACCGCGATCCGCCCACCCACCGTGCCGGCCGGTAGCGCTCGGCTACGTGTGACGTTGACCGCTGCCCACAGCGAAGCCCAGGTACAACTATTGTTGAATGCGCTGGCCGATTGTTTTGCGCAACTGGGAGCGGAGCCGAGCCATGCGTGATCGATTGATATTGCTGCCCGGCTGGGGCTTGGGCATCTCGCCCCTCGAACCGCTGGCGGCGGCCCTGCAAGGGCTCGATGAGCACTTGCAAGTGGAAATCGAGCCATTGCCAGCACTGGCGTCGAGCGACCTCGGTGAATGGCTCGATGAACTGGATGCCACGTTGCCGCAGGATGCCTGGTTGGGCGGCTGGTCCCTGGGCGGCATGCTGGCCGCGGAACTGGCGGCGCGTCGGGGCGAGCGTTGCTGCGGCCTGCTGACCCTGGCGAGCAACGTGTCTTTTGTAGCCCATGAGCATTGGCCGAGCGCGATGCCTGCTGACACGTTCGATGGATTTCTCGCCGGATGCGCCGCCGATCCGCGCCAGACCCTCAAACGCTTCAGCTTGCTGTGCGCGCAAGGCTGTGGCGACCCGCGCGGATTGTCGCGATTGCTGCTGGCCGGCGCCCCGAATACCTCGCCTGAAGTATTGATGGCCGGGCTCGAACTGTTGGCGCAACTCGACACGCGGGTGGCCTTGCAGGGCTTTCGCGGCCCGCAATTACATCTGTTTGCCGGGCTCGACGCGCTGGTGCCTGCCGAGGCTGCGGGAGAACTGCTGGCGATGCTGCCAGATGTCGAAATCGGTCTGATCGAACAGGCCGGCCACGGATTCCCACTGGAGGACCCTCACGGCGTGGCGGGGGCGATCCAGGCTTTTTTGCATGAGTCCGGTGATGACTGATTTAGCTGTTGTGAAGTTGCCGGGCGCCTTGCCCAACAAACGCCAGGTTGCGGCCTCGTTCTCCCGGGCGGCGGCCAGCTATGACAGCGTTGCTGAACTGCAGCGCGACGTCGGGCAGCAATTGCTGTCGCGGCTGCCCGTCTCGTTTATGCCGGGACGCTGGTTGGACATGGGTTGTGGCACCGGTTATTTCACCCGCCTCCTCGGTGCGCGGTTCGGTGAGACGGCGGGTGTTGCGCTGGATATCGCCGAAGGCATGCTCAACCATGCCCGTCCTCAAGGCGGCGCCGCGTATTTCATCGCCGGTGATGCCGAACGGCTGCCGTTGCAGTCGGCCAGCTTTGACTTGGTGTATTCCAGCCTTGCGGTGCAGTGGTGCGGCGATTTTACCTCGGTATTGAGCGAGGCCTATCGTGTGCTGAAACCCGGTGGGATGTTTGCCTTTACCAGCCTGTGTGTCGGCACGTTATACGAGTTACGCGACAGCTGGCGTGAAGTGGATGGCCTGGTACACGTCAACCGTTTCCGCGCATTCGACACCTATCGACAGTTGGCCGATGCCAGTGGGCTGCGCGTCGTCAGCCTGGAGAATCGCCCACATGTTCTGCATTATCCCGACGTGCGTGCCCTGACCCACGAATTGAAAGCATTGGGTGCGCACAATCTGAATCCTGGTCGTCCCGGTGGGTTGACGGGGAGGGCGCGAATCCTCGCGCTGGTCCAGGCCTACGAAAAATTTCGCCAGGCCCAAGGCCTGCCGGCCACTTACCAGGTGGTCTACGCCGTGCTGGAGAAACCGCTATGAGCCAGGCTTATTTCATCACCGGCACCGACACCGATGTGGGCAAGACCACCGTTGCGGCGGGGCTGCTGCACGCGGCAAGACGGGCCGGTATGAGCACCGCCGCGGGCAAGCCTGTAGCCTCTGGTTGCGCAGTGACGCCCAAGGGCCTGCGCAACGCCGATGCCTTGGCCCTGCTGGCCGAATGTTCGGTGCCATTGACTTATGCACAGGTCAATCCGGTGGCATTCGAACCGGCGATCGCACCTCACCTGGCCGCCCGGGAAGCTGGCGTGGCGTTGACCGTGCAATCCTTGCTCGGGCCGATGCGCGAGGTGCTGGCTCTGGATGCGGATTTCACCTTGATCGAAGGCGCGGGCGGCTGGCGTGTGCCGCTGGCCGGGCAAGACAATCTTTCCGACCTTGCGATCGCGTTGGGCCTGCCGGTGATCCTGGTGGTGGGGGTACGACTGGGCTGCATCAGCCACGCGTTGCTGACCGCCGAGGCTATCGCCCGGGACGGCTTGCCATTGGCCGGCTGGGTAGCAAACATCATCGATCCGGCGACGTCGCGCATGGAAGAAAACCTCGCGACCCTCGCCGAACGCCTGCCGGCGCCCTGCCTGGGCAGAGTCGCGCGAATCAAGGACGTGACGGCCGAAGCGGTGGCCGAACATCTGCAACTGGATCTGCTGGACTGACCGCGGACCAAGGTTTTGGCTATGACGCGGCACTGTGCCATTAGTGTTTTTGTCGGGCCTTTTCCCAAGGCATCTGGTTCAATGCCCATGTCGACCCTTCAAGAAGACCCACCCTGCCATGGAAATCTCAGGAAACACCGCGTTCTATGCCGGTCTGAGCACGATTCAGACAGGGCAGTACCGCGTTGATCAGGCCTCCAGCCAGATTGCCAACAACACGATCGAGCGCTCGGTCACCAGCCAGTCCTCGGACGTTCAGGTGGATCGCCTGCGGTCAGTGGATCGCAGCCAGCAATCGGACCTGACCAGCAACATGGTCGAACTGGAGCAAGGCAAGTTTCAGGTGCAACTGGGGGTGAACGTTGCCAAGGCTTCCGACGAAATGCTCGGAACGTTGATCGATACGTTCGCCTGAATCTGCCGTTCAGATGTTGTGAAAACGCCGCGAATCAATCGCGGCGTTTTCGTCTCTAACTCTTTCTTCCTCAACTAATCTTTCACTGCGCGAGCCGCGCCTCTGCTTGGCGACGGATTTTTCACGGCCTAAATTTCCTGCAGGACGATGACGAACGGCAAAAGATCGCCGCTTGACAAGGTTTGAGCGTAAACGTATGTTTCAAACAGCTGTTTGATCGCCATAACAAATCCACGCGGTCGTTCATTCCCGGTTACATCAGCAGAGGTTTATCGCTATGCCTGACTACAAGGCCCCCTTGCGTGATATTCGCTTCGTTCGTGACGAACTGCTCGGCTACGAAGCGCATTATCAGAGCCTTCCAGCATGCCAGGAGGCAACTCCGGACATGGTTGACGCCATTCTCGAAGAAGGCGCCAAGTTCTGTGAGCAGGTGCTGGCGCCGCTGAACCGCGTGGGTGATCTCGAAGGTTGCACCTGGAGCGAGTCCGGCGTGAAAACCCCGACCGGCTTCAAGGAAGCCTACAAGCAATTTGTCGAAGGCGGCTGGCCGAGCCTGGCCCATGACGTGGCGCACGGTGGCCAAGGCCTGCCGGAATCCCTGGGCCTGGCAGTCAGCGAGATGGTCGGTGAAGCCAACTGGTCGTGGGGCATGTACCCGGGCCTGTCCCATGGCGCGATGAACACCATTTCCGAGCACGGTACGCCCGAGCAGCAAGAGGCTTACCTGACCAAGCTGGTATCCGGCGAATGGACCGGCACCATGTGCCTGACCGAACCGCACTGCGGCACCGACCTGGGCATGTTGCGCACCAAGGCCGAACCTCAGGCCGACGGTACCTACAAGGTCACCGGCACCAAGATCTTCATCTCCGCCGGCGAACACGACATGGCCGACAACATCGTCCACATCGTGCTGGCGCGCCTGCCGGACGCACCGGCCGGCACCAAAGGTATCTCGCTGTTCATCGTTCCGAAATTCCTGCCTGAAGCCGACGGCTCCATCGGCCAGCGCAACGCAGTCAGCTGTGGCTCCCTGGAACACAAGATGGGCATCCACGGCAACGCCACCTGCGTGATGAACTTCGACGCGGCCACCGGTTTCCTGATCGGCCCGGCGAACAAAGGCCTGAACTGCATGTTCACCTTCATGAACACCGCTCGCCTGGGTACCGCGCTGCAAGGCCTGGCCCACGCCGAAATCGGTTTCCAGGGTGGCCTGAAGTACGCCCGCGACCGCCTGCAGATGCGTTCCCTGACCGGCCCGAAAGCACCGGACAAGGCCGCCGACCCGATCATCGTGCACCCTGACGTGCGTCGCATGTTGCTGACCATGAAAGCCTTCGCCGAGGGCAACCGGGCGATGGTCTACTTCACCGCCAAGCAGGTCGACATCGTCAAGTACGGCGTGGATGAAGAAGAGAAGAAGAAGGCTGACGCCCTGCTGGCGTTCATGACCCCGATCGCCAAGGCGTTCATGACCGAAGTCGGCTTCGAATCGGCCAACCACGGCGTGCAGATCTACGGCGGCCACGGCTTCATCGCCGAGTGGGGCATGGAGCAGAACGTGCGCGACAGTCGCATCTCGATGCTGTACGAAGGCACCACCGGCATCCAGGCGCTCGACCTGCTGGGCCGTAAAGTGCTGATGACCCAGGGCGAGGCGCTCAAGGGCTTCACCAAGATCGTCCACAAGTTCTGCCAGGGCAACGAAGGCAACGAAGCCGTCAAGGAATTCGTCGAGCCGTTGGCTGCACTGAACAAGGAATGGGGCGAACTGACCATGAAGGTCGGCATGGCCGCCATGAAGGATCGCGAAGAAGTCGGCGCGGCCTCGGTGGATTACCTGATGTATTCCGGTTACGCCTGCCTGGCTTACTTCTGGGCCGACATGGCGCGCCTGGCTGCGGAAAAACTGGCGGCCGGCACGACCGAAGAAGCGTTCTACACCGCCAAGCTGCAGACCGCGCGCTTCTACTTCCAGCGCATCCTGCCGCGTACCCGTACTCACGTTGCGACCATGTTGTCGGGCGCCAACAACCTGATGGACATGAAAGAAGAAGACTTCGCGCTGGGCTACTAAGCCTTAAGCGCTTCTTCAAAAAGCCGCTGCTTCTTCGGGAGCAGCGGCTTTTTCATGTATGTCATAACCCCAATCAGGCCATCTACAAAGCCTGTGGCGATCCTGAAACAATATTCATCCAACCGGACCCTAAGAAAATTTCCCGCTCTGCCGTTACAGCGATGGCAGTGTGACATCTGTCACATCTCGCGTGCCTTACTGCTCCAGTTGCAGGCACAATGCCATCTTTGATCAGTCGGGTCGGAGCTTTACCCTTGCCGCGTCTTTCCGTAATGCGCTTCAGCCATTTCCTACCGTCGACAGTGCTTTTACTGGCGGGGCTCGCGGCTGCCTACGTCAAGGACCTGAACGTCTTCTTCACCTCATTGTTCAACGTGCTGCCTACGCTGGTGTTGTTGTTGGGCGGGGCGTACTGCGCCGTTTACCGACGTCAGCGCGAGCTGTTTCTGATGGTCACGGTGTACATCGCTTATTTCCTGCTGGATACCCAGACCGACTTCTATCGCGATAACGGCAAGGTGCGCGAAGACGCGGCGGTGGTGTTCCATCTGGTTTGCCTGTTGCTGCCGCTGTTGTTCGGGCTGTTCGCGGCGTGGCAGGAGCGCACGCATCTGTTCCAGGACATGGTGGCGCGTTTCGCGGTGCTGCTGGCCTTTGGTGGCGTGGCCCTGGCTCTGGAGCAAAGCTTTCCCCAGGCCCTGTTGCTGTGGCTTTCGGAAATACGCTGGCCGGCGCTGCATGGTGCCTGGATGAGTCTGATCCAATTGTCATACCCGATGTTTGCCGCTGCGTTCGTGCTGCTGGCCTGGCAATACTGGCGTAACCCGCGACCCTTGCATGCGGCGCAACTGGTGGGGTTGGTCGGGTTGTTCTGGATGCTGCCGAAGACGTTCATCCTGCCGTTCACCCTGAACATCATGTGCAGCCAGGTGATGCTGATGATTGCCGCCGCGGTTGCTCACGAGGCCTACCAGATGGCCTTCCGTGATGAGCTCACCGGCCTGCCGGGGCGCCGGGCGCTGAATGAACGCATGCAGCGCCTGGGCCGCAACTACGTGCTGGCGATGAGCGACGTGGATCATTTCAAGAAATTCAACGACACCCACGGCCACGATGTTGGCGATCAGGTGCTGCGCCTGGTGGCCAGCAAGCTGTCGAAAATCGGTGGCGGCGGCAGGGCTTATCGTTACGGCGGCGAGGAGTTTGCGCTGGTGTTTGCCGGCAAGACCATTGATGAATGCATGCCTCATCTGGAAGTCATCCGCCAGTCCATCGAGACATACGCCATTCAACTGCGTAATCCCGACAACCGCCCCCAGGATGATCAGCAAGGTCGCCAGCGCCGCTCCGGCAGCGGCGCCACCAGCGTATCGGTGACCGTCAGTATCGGCGTGGCCGAACGCGTAGAGCAGCGCACCCCCGAGGAAGTGCTCAAGTCCGCCGACCAGGCGCTCTACAACGCCAAGGGGGCTGGGCGCAATTGTGTGATTGCCTTTGGTCAGAATCGTCGTGGCGCAGTGCGCATGGAGGCCGCCGCGGGTTGAGTGATGACGGCGCATTCAGCGTCTGGAGATTGATTGTGGGCCTTGGCGGCCGGCAGTAGGTTGGGATGATCTGCTACCGGAGAAAACCACCATGCCCGAGTACAAAGCCCCGCTGCGCGACATGCGCTTCCTGATCGACAATGTCTTCGATTTCCATGGCCGCTATGCCGAATTGGGCGCCAGCGACGCGAGTCCGGACATGGTCAGCGCCATCCTTGAAGAAGGTGCCCGGTTCTGTGAGAACGTGCTGGCGCCGCTCAATCGTCCGGGTGACGAAGAGGGCTGCCATTTCGACAACGGCGTGGTCACTACGCCTACAGGCTTCAAGCAAGCTTTCGCACAGTACGTGGAAGGCGGCTGGCACGGCCTGGCGGCAGATCCGGCTTATGGTGGCCAAGGCCTGCCCAGCTCGTTGGGATTGGTCATCAGCGAAATGATCGGATCGAGCAACACTTCCTGGGGCATGTATCCGGGCCTGACCCACGGCGCCATGTCGGCCATCCACGCCCACGGCACCGAACAGCAGAAGCAGACCTACCTCGGCAAACTCACCGCCGGCCAGTGGACCGGCACCATGTGCCTGACCGAAGCCCACTGCGGCACAGACCTGGGCATCATCAAGACCCGCGCCGTGCCTCAGGCTGATGGCAGCTACGCGGTGACCGGCAGCAAGATCTTCATCAGCGCCGGCGAGCACGACATGAGCGACAACATCATTCACCTGGTGCTCGCCAAATTGCCGGATGCTCCCGCCGGGACCAAGGGCATCTCGTTGTTCATCGTGCCCAAGTTCCTGCCCGATGCAGCGGGCGAGGCCGGTGAGCGCAATGGCGTTTCCTGCGGTTCGATCGAGCACAAGATGGGCATCAAGGCGTCGGCCACGTGCGTGCTGAACTTCGATGGGGCCAAGGGTTTCCTGATTGGCGAACCGAACAAGGGCCTCAACTGCATGTTCACCATGATGAACCATGCCCGCCTCGGCACCGGCATGCAGGGCCTTTGCCTGGGCGAGGCGAGCTTCCAGGGCGCGATCAGATACGCCAACGATCGCCTGCAGATGCGCGCTCTGACCGGCCCGAAGGCGCCGGAAAAAGTTGCCGACCCGATCATCGTCCATCCTGATGTACGCCGGATGCTGCTGACCATGAAAGCCTTCAACGAAGGCAACCGGGCGCTGACGTATTTCACCGCGCAACTGCTCGATACCGCGCATTTGAGCCGCGACGAAAGCGCCCGTCAGGAGGCGGAAGACCTGCTGGCGTTCCTCACCCCGATCTGCAAGGCGTTCATGACCGACACGGGTTTGGAAGTGACCAACCACGGCATGCAGGTCTTTGGCGGCCATGGCTTCATTCGTGAGTGGGGCATGGAGCAGCTGGTGCGTGATTGCCGGATCGCGCCGATCTATGAAGGCACCAACGGCATCCAGGCCCTGGACCTGCTGGGGCGCAAAGTGCTGGGTAGCCAGGGCAAGTTGTTGCGCGGTTTCACCAAAATCGTTCATAAGTTCTGCGCCGCCAATGCCGGGCAGCCGCAGCTTCAGGAATACGTCGCGCAACTGGATGGGCTCAACCGGCAATGGGGCGAGCTGACGACGCAGGTCGGCATGGCCGCCATGAAAAATCCGGATGAGGTGGGCGCCGCTTCGGTGGATTACCTGATGTACAGCGGCTATATCATTCTGGCCTACCTGTGGTTGCGCATGGCGTTGGTGGCCCAGGCGCAACTCGACAGCGGCACAGGAGATAGCGACTTCTGCCGGGCCAAGCTGGCGACGTGCGAGTTTTACTTCAAGCGCCTGCTGCCGCGTACGGCCGCCCATCGGGCTGCTATAGAAGCAGGGAGCGATTGCCTGATGAGGTTGCCGGCGGAGTTGTTTGCGCTCTGACAGGTTGAAGCATTTTCTCCGTGGCGAGGGAGCTCGCTCCCGCTGGGGTGCGCAGCAGCCCTTCCAGTGAGCGCTGCGCACTCAAGCGGGAGCAAGCTCCCTCGCCACGGAAAATCAGAACCTCTGGGTTGACTAAAAATAACAAAACAGTCACAGGTTGACCCTATGTGTCTCAAAAGTTGTTGAGGTACACTCTGGGCCATTGCGAGAACCGCTTTCCTACGAACCAATTGTTTAGATCCTGCGAGGTTTGCCATGGCTGACTACAAAGCGCCCCTGCGCGATATGCGCTTCGTCCTCAATGAAGTGTTCGAGGTCGCGAAACTCTGGGCTCAACTGCCGGCGTTGGCCGATACCGTAGACGCTGAAACCGTCGAAGCGATCCTCGAAGAGGCGGGCAAGGTCACCGGTAAAAGCATCGCGCCCCTCAGCCGTGCAGCTGACGAAGAGGGCTGCCACTGGGCTGACGGCGCCGTGACCACTCCGGCGGGTTTCCCTGAGGCCTACAGGACCTTTGCTGAAGGCGGTTGGGTTGGCGTCGGCGGTGATCCAGCGTACGGTGGCATGGGCATGCCCAAGGCGGTTTCGGCCCAGGTCGAGGAAATGGTCAACTCCGCCAGCCTGTCCTTCGGCCTGTACCCGATGCTCACCGCCGGAGCCTGTCTGTCGATCAACGCCCACGCCAGCGAGGAATTGAAAGCCGCGTACCTGCCAAACATGTACGCCGGCGTCTGGGCCGGCTCCATGTGCCTGACCGAGCCCCATGCCGGCACCGACCTGGGGATTATCCGGACCAAGGCTGAGCCCCAGGCTGACGGCACCTACAAGGTCAGCGGCACGAAGATTTTCATCACCGGCGGCGAACACGATCTCACCGAAAATATCATTCACCTGGTGCTGGCGAAGCTCCCTGATGCACCGGCGGGTCCGAAGGGCATTTCGCTGTTCCTGGTGCCGAAATTCATGGTCAACGCCGACGGCAGCCTGGGCGCACGCAACGCGGCCAACTGCGGTTCGATCGAACACAAAATGGGCATCCAGGCGTCCGCCACCTGCGTGATGAACTTCGACGAAGCGGCGGGTTACCTGGTCGGCGAGCCGAACAAAGGCCTGGCGGCGATGTTCACCATGATGAATTACGAACGCCTGGGCGTGGGTATCCAGGGCCTTGCGTCCGGTGAGCGCTCGTACCAGAACGCTGTCGAATACGCCCGTGATCGCCTGCAAAGCCGTTCGCCAACCGGCGCGCAGAACAAGGACAAGATCGCCGACCCGATCATCGTCCACCCGGATGTGCGCCGGATGTTGCTGACAATGAAAGCGTCGAACGAAGGTGGCCGGGCATTCTCCACCTACGTGGCGATGCAACTGGACACCGCCAAGTTCAGCGAAGACCCGGCGACTCGCAAGCGTGCCGAAGATCTAGTGGCGTTGCTGACGCCAGTAGCGAAAGCTTTCCTGACCGACCTGGGCCTGGAAACCACCATTCACGGCCAGCAGATTTTCGGCGGCCACGGCTACATTCGCGAATGGGGCCAGGAGCAATTGGTGCGTGATGTGCGCATCACCCAGATCTACGAGGGCACCAACGGCATCCAGGCGCTGGACCTGGTGGGGCGCAAGATCGTCGGCAACGGCGGGGCGTTCTACAAGCTGTTCGCCGACGAGATTCGTCATTTCACCGCTACCGCTGGCAGCGACCTGGCAGAGTTCACCCAGCCGTTGAACGACGCCGTCGGCACGCTGGACGAGCTGACCGAGTGGCTGCTGGACCGGGCGAAAAGCAATCCCCATGAAATTGGCGCGGCGTCGGTGGAGTACCTGCAGGCGTTCGGTTACACCGCGTATGCCTACATGTGGGCGCTCATGGCCCGGGCGGCCCTGGGCAAGGAAAACCAGGACGATTTCTACGCGAGCAAACTGGGCACGGCACGTTTCTATTTCGCCCGCCTGTTGCCACGGATCCATTCCTTGAGCGCTTCGGTAAGGGCGGGCAGCGAGTCGCTGTTCCTGCTGGAACCCGGTCAGTTCTAAAAGAAGATGTTATGTAGGTAATGGCTTACATGACGTACTGGCGATTTCCCTCTATCGGCCGATTGGATCCACGGCTAATCTAGCTTCCATGGACGTAGCGCAGGACGCGCAAAGTTACAACACGGACACGTAGGATTCTGCCAGGAAGGCGGAGTGAAATGGATGTCAGGGAAACAGTCTGCAAAGCCCCGCTTCGGCGGGGTTTTCTTTTGCCCGCGTTTTTTGCCCGTGTATCGTCTTCTCTCCGTAGCCCGCCTCTTGGTGGCGCACTGAACCCTGACGAGCGGTCAGCTGTCCATGAGCTATATGGCAATGTGGCCATCGACCATCAGGAGCTATCCATGGATATCATTCGAATCATCATCGCCATTCTGTTGCCACCGCTGGGCGTGTTCCTGCAAGTCGGTTTTGGCGGGGCGTTCTGGCTGAACATCCTGCTGACGCTGTTGGGTTATATCCCTGGCATCGTGCATGCGGTGTACATCATCGCCAAGCGCTGAAATTAACGTAACGGGTACGACATCTGTGGCGAGGAGCTTGCTCCCGCTCGATTGCGCAGCAATCGCAAAAGCCTGGGGCCGCTCCGCGACCCAGCGGGAGCAAGCTCCCTCGCCACAAATACTTGCCGTTTCTAGAGGCGAGCATCCATCACCCTGCGATAGAACAACCACTCATGCTCCAGCGCATGAGCCTGGTTCACTGCCTTGCGAAAGCCATGGCGCTCATCCAGGTAGTAATGAGCTTCGACCGCAACACCGTTGTCCTCCAGCGCCTTGACCATGTCGCGGGTCTGCTGCGGCACGACCACGGCGTCCAGCTCGCCCTGGAAAAAAATCACCGGCGCGCGAATTCTCTCGGCGTGCAGTAACGGGGTGCGGGCCCGGTAGCGTTCGGCGTCCAGTTGCGGGTCGCCGATCAGCCAATCCAGATAGTCACCTTCGAATTTGTGCGTAGCGCGGGCCAGGGCAACGGGATCACTGACGCCGTAGAGGCTGGCGCCAGCGCGGAACACGTCCCGGAACGCCAGGGCGCAGAGGCTGGTATAGCCTCCCGCGCTGCCGCCACGGATGAAGGCGCAGCGGCCATCGACCAAGCCTTGCTCATCCAGGTAAGCAACCACGGCGCAGGCATCCTCGACATCCACCACGCCCCAATTCAAATGCAGTGCCTGCCGATAAACGCGACCATAACCGCTGCTGCCACGGTAGTTGAGGTCGGCAACGGCGAAGCCGCGCTGGGTCCAGTACTGGATGCGCGGATCGAACATCGGGTAGCAAGCCGAAGTGGGCCCGCCGTGGACGAACACCACCAGCGGCGGTTTCGCGTCGCTGTTCATGGCTGGATAAAAGAACCCGTGGGCTTCGCTGGATGCAGTGGGATAGCACAGAGTCCGCGGGCGGCTGATTTGCTCGGGAGGCAACGGCGCGACGCCTCCGGCCAGCACCAGCGCTTCATGACTGCGCCGCTCGATCGCAATGACCGCCGATGGGCTGACGGGCGAGGCAGCGATGGCATAGATAAATTGCTCGTCCAGCGCCAGGCTGCGGAAGCGGCTGTAAGTGCCGGTGAAATCTTCGAGCACGCCGCCGCTGCGCAGGCCCAAACGCCCGAAACCGGCTTCGGTCCAGCTTGCCAGGTAAGTGCTTGCATCCACCGGCAACCACGTACACCCGCCCAGTTGCCAAGGCGCCGGGGCGTGATCGGCTTCGGCGGCCTCCATTGGCTTCAGGACGCCGGCGCGTTCACTCCATGGCTGCCAGTAACCGCCTCGGTCGGTCAGGCAATAAAGGCGATTGCAAGCATCGAAGCGAGGTTGCTGGATGGATTCTTCGCCCTCATCGCCGGCCACGCAGCATGGCGCTGCCCAAGTTGAATCGTTGCGTTCGGCGAGCATCAGCCGCGTCGCTGTCCATGGCTGGTGGGGCCGACTCCATTCAATCCAGGCGAGACGTCTTCCGTCGGGGCTCAAGATTGGCGCGGCATAGAAATCCGCGCCTTCGGCCAATACGCGCCGCTGGTGATCCGCCAGCCCGATCGATACCAATCGATGCTGGTCGGCCTGTTCCTCCACGGCCAGCACATGCCCTGTGGCGAAGTGCAGATCGCCGTATCGACAATCGCCTGCGGTCAGCGCTACCGGGCACTGGTCGTCCAGCGATTGGTGATACAACTGTTGGTCGCTTTCGTTGACGAACAGCACGCCGTCGTCGCTCAGACAGAACGACCCGCCGCCGTATTCATACACGCGGCTGCGCACGCTGAAACCGTCCGGGGTCAGGCAATGCGCCTTGCCGTCTCGCCAATGCCAGATCCGGCAAGCGCCATCTTCGGGACGGTATTCGTTCCAGAAAAGGCCCAGCGGGCCGAGTTGCAGTTCGGCAAAGTCGATGCCTGCCGCGACAGCCTGGGCGGCGCTGAAAGGTTCAGCCTTTAACGATGAGGCGCGAGTTTCGTTCATTGCGAAAGGCCAGTTGTTCAATGGTTTGCGTGGCATGCTCGGCGTCTTCGCGAGCCTGGAGAATCATCCCGTGGTGCGCGGATTTGCTGCACACCGGATCGGCATTGCTGGCATCGCCGGTGAGCATGAACGCCTGGCAGCGACAGCCGCCGAAATCCGTTTCTTTTTCATCGCACGAGCGGCAGGGCTCGGGCATCCAGTCATAACCCCGAAAACGGTTGAAGCCGAACGAGTCGTACCAGATGTGTTGCATGCTGTGGTCACGCACATTCGGGAACTGCACCGGCATCTGCCGGGCGCCATGGCAAGGCAGCGCCGTGCCATCCGGGGTAACGGTCAGGAAGATGCTGCCCCAGCCGTTCATGCAGGCCTTGGGACGCTCTTCATAGTAGTCCGGGGTCACGAAGATCAATTTGCACGGGTTACCTTCGGCCTCGAGCCTGGCCCGGTATTCATTGGTGATGCGCTCGGCACGCACCAGTTGTTCCTGCGTGGGCAGCAGGCCGACGCGGTTGAGGTGCGCCCAGCCATAGAACTGGCACGTGGCGAGTTCGACAAAGTCGGCCTCCAGGGCGATGCACAGCTCGATGATGCGGTCGATCTTGTCGATGTTGTGCCGATGGGTGACGAAATTCAGCACCATCGGATAACCATGGGCTTTCACCGCTCGGGCCATCTCAAGTTTTTGCGCGAAAGCTTTTTTCGAACCGGCCAGCAAATTGTTCACCTGCTCGTCGCTGGCCTGGAAACTGATCTGGATGTGGTCGAGGCCGGCCTTCTTGAAATCGCTGATTTTCTGTTCGGTCAAGCCGATGCCGGAGGTGATCAGATTGGTGTAGAAACCCAGCTTGCGCGCCTCGCCGATCAGCTCGACGAGGTCCTGGCGCACCAGCGGCTCCCCACCGGAAAAGCCCAATTGCGCGGCGCCCATTTCCCGGGCCTCGCGAAAGACCTTGAACCACTGCTCGGTGCTCAGCTCCTTGCCTTGCTCGGCAAAGTCCAACGGGTTGGAGCAGTACGGGCATTGCAGCGGGCAGCGATAGGTCAGCTCGGCCAGCAGCCACAGCGGCAAGCCGACGGCGGGCTTCTCAGGCAAGGGTGATCCAGTGCTCTGCACGGGCGACCTCCATGAATTGCTC
Source organism: Pseudomonas sp. AGC41 (assembly GCF_057334555.1). Lineage (NCBI taxonomy): Bacteria > Pseudomonadati > Pseudomonadota > Gammaproteobacteria > Pseudomonadales > Pseudomonadaceae > Pseudomonas > Pseudomonas sp. AGC41. The sequence goes on along the minus strand of NZ_JBHFJB010000157.1, from coordinate 78,609 downwards.
GATGTCGTCACCGAGTTCCGGCACGTCCGGGAATTGCTTCTCCAGTTCGCCGATGATCGCCGCGACATCCCGTTCACCATCGATCAGGCCGCCGATCAGCGCAGCGCTGTCGTTGAGCTTGATCATGCCTTCAGGATAAAGCAGCACGTGGCCTTTCTGGGCCGGTTCGTATTGAAAGCGATAGCCGGGGCGCCACTGAGGTTTCCTGCTGCGGTCGAAGCTCATAAGGTAATCCCTTTATGCCACACCCGTTGATCGGTCACGCTGTGATAGGGCGGGCGTTTCAATTCGTATGCCATGCTCATGGCGTCGAGCATGCTCCAGAGAATGTCCAATTTGAACTGGAGAATTTCCAGCATGCGTTCCTGGCCAGCGCGGGTGGTGTAGTGCTGCAAGGTGATCGCGAGACCATGCTCCACATCACGCCGAGCCTGGCCCAGGCGGGTGCGGAAGTATTCATAGCCGGCCGGGTCGATCCAGGGGTAGTGCTGCGGCCAGCTGTCCAGGCGCGACTGGTGGATCTGCGGGGCGAACAGTTCGGTCAATGAACTGCTGGCGGCTTCTTGCCAGGAAGCCCGGCGGGCGAAGTTGACGTAGGCATCCACGGCGAAGCGCACGCCCGGTAGCACCAGCTCCTGGGAGCGCAGCTGATCGGGGTCCAGGCCCACTGCCTGGCCCAGTCGCAGCCAGGCTTCGATGCCGCCGTCTTCGCCAGGGGCGCCGTCGTGGTCGAGCAGGCGCTGGATCCACTCGCGACGGATTTCCCGGTCCGGGCAGTTGGCCAGGATCGCCGCGTCCTTGAGCGGAATATTCACTTGGTAGTAGAAGCGGTTCGCGACCCAGCCCTGGATCTGCTCGCGCGTGGCGCGGCCTTCATACATCGCCACGTGGTAGGGGTGATGGATGTGGTAGTACGCGCCCTTGGCACGCAGGGCCGCCTCGAACTCGGCGGTGGACAGGGGGGTGTCAGTCATTTCGGTTCTCCTGGGATAACCGCTGGCGGATGGGTTGCCGGGTCGGCCTCTTCGCGAGCAGGCTCGCTCCCACATTGGGTTGTGCTGGATCAGATATCCGGTACGACTCGGGACTACCGTGGGAGCGAGCCTGCTCGCGAAGAGGCCATTCCTGGCACACCGCAAAGCCGCTCACACATTCGTCTGCACATTCCTACAACTCAATACTCATCCCGTCATACGCCACCTCAATCCTGCGCCGCACCAGCTCGGCCCGCTCGGGCGAGTCTTCGTCCAGGATCGGGTTGGTGTTGTTGATATGGATAAGCACCTTGCGCTGTTCGGGCAATTGCTCCAGCACCTCCAGCATCCCTCCGGGACCGTTCTGCGCCAGGTGGCCCATCTCCCGACCGGTGCGAGTGCCGACGCCACGGCGTTGCATTTCGTCGTCGTCCCACATCGTGCCGTCCACCAGCAGGCAGTCGCTGCCGGCCATGATCTGCAGCAACGGTTCGTCGACCTTGCCCAGGCCCGGCGCATAGAACAGTTTGCCGGCGCTGCGCAGGTCTTCGACGATCAGCCCGATATTGTCACCCGGATGCGGATCAAAGCGGTGCGGTGAGTAGGGCGGCGCGGCGCTGCGCAGCGGCAGCGGGGTGAAGCGCAGGTTCGGGCAGGCCGGGACGGTGAAGCTCTGGTCCAGCTCGATGCGGTTCCAGCGAAGGCCGCCGTTCCAGTGGGTCAGCATGTTGAACAGCGGGAAACCGGTGCTCAGGTCTTCATGGACCATGTCGGTGCACCAGACCTGATGCGGGCAGCCTTCGCGCAGGCTGAGCAGGCCGGTGGTGTGGTCGATCTGGCTGTCCATCAGGATGATCGCGCCGATGCCGGTGTCCCGTAGCGCCCGGCCAGGCTGCAGCGGGGCGAAACCCTGGAGTTGCGCGCGGATGTCCGGCGAGGCGTTGCACAGGACCCAGCTCACGCCATCATCGGAAATCGCGATGGACGACTGGGTACGCGCCTGGGCCCGCAGGCTGCCGTTGCGAAAACCTGCGCAATTGGCGCAGTTGCAGTTCCACTGGGGAAAGCCCCCGCCGGCGGCGGAACCTAGAATCTGGACGAACATGCTCGCTCCATCTGCAAACCGAAATAAAAACGCCCCGGATGGCCGAGGCGTTGTGTCGCGTACTAACTGCCTGCACTCATCAACGGCTGGCGAAGTACATGGTGACTTCGAAGCCGATACGCAGGTCGATATATGCGGGTTTGGACCAGGACATGGGAATACTCCTTTGGTTGGGGTGGATCGGTGTAAAGCTATACATATAGTCCACCTCCGTTCGGAGATGTTCAGATGCTCAGGTGACTATGTTACTAAATCTGACAATTTGGTTCGCTGCGATTCTCTGAGAAAGCTCGTTGCAGCGCCGGTAAAGATCATCCGGCGGCTCGCCAGGGCTCGCCCGGGCTCGGCGCGTTGCTGAGGCAATAACGTCCTCCCTGCGCATCGATCAAGCGGCGGGTGGCATTCACCAGGTCCATGCGCTGCATGCCCAGGATGGCATCGGCCATTCGCTCAAGGTAGTCCGCCGGGTGGCCGGCCAGTTTTCCTTGCCAGAGCAGCTCAGCCGCCTGGGCGCAGGGCAACGCGGCGATTTGCATCTGGCGCGCCAGGGCTTGTTGTTGGCTGGCCAGGGTTGCATCGTCGGTTTTTTCGATCACGGCGGGGAGCTCGGTCAGAAACTGCTCCATATGGCTGACCAACTGCGCGGCAGACGTCTCGGGCGATTGCGCACCCAACAACAAGCCGGTCCACCCATCGATTTGCTTCAAGCCACTGAACACCGCATAACCTAACTGCAGCTCGACCCTCAAGCGCTGGTAATACGGGGTCTGGCACAAATGAGCCAGCAATCGCCAGGCAGCTTCGTCGGGCAAGTCCGACGTGGGCGCGGGGCAAAACAGCAACACGGCATGTTCGTCGCCATGGGTCTCGAGGGTGTGCCAGATCCGTTCCGGTGAAGGCGTCACTGCCGGCGCCGTCGCGTCGCCGGCCACGCCAGGAATTCGGGCCAACAACGGGCCCACAGCCGCTTGGGAAGCAGCCGACAGACCGATGGCCAGGCCGTCCCAGCGGGCGCTTGCCCAGACGTCTTGTTCGCCGCCGGGCGGTGGCAGCTCTGCATGCCGCAGGTTCTGCTGATAGTGATCCGGCAATTCCCGCAGCAAATGTCGAATTGGCATCAGGGGCGTTTTGTTCCTGGCCTGAACGGGTGGCAGCGGCTCCTCCAGCTTCGTCAGCAGATGCTCAAGCACCAACGGCATAGGTGCTTGTAAACCGACCAGCTTCAGCAGCCATCGATCACTACAGGTTTCGAAAGTGATGTGCACGCCTGCCTGCCCGGCGTCCTCGCACAAATCCGCCAGGTGCCGATCGAGTCTCGGTTGAAAATCGAGCGGTACCCGGCTCTCCAGTTGCCAGCGCACATACACCGCACTTTCCCGGGAGTCCGGCCATGCCTGGCTGAACTGCATGGGCGAGCGTTCCCGCCGGCCGCGGCTGCGGTCTTGTGCAAACGTGCGCAGGCCACGGTGGGCGCTGGTCTGGCCGCGTATCAAGCCGGCGCGGGGCGGCTCGCTTGGCGCTTGCAGGAACGGGTTGGGCGAGGGCAGTTGCCATTGTTCGGCGACCTGATTCGCAGGCTGCAGTTGCTTGAGGATTTCTCGAATTCGTATCAAGTCGTTTTCCGATAGAGCCCCGGCAGATCCTTCGCTGTCCCAACGCGCCAGCTGCAAGGCCGTTGCCGTTTCCTCACGGCGCTGCAGCAGCGCGTTGAATTCCTCGCGCAAGGGAGCCCAGTCGTCATGGGCGGCAAAGAACCCCAGCCAGTCGCGCAGCAACAGCTCGATAGCTGACGATACCTGGCCGCTGTCGAGCTTGAGCTCGATGTGCAGCAGTGCCTGACCGGCAAATTCATACAGCGGCGAAGCCTTGAGGCTGTCGGCCAGGCCGCGTTGGCGCAACGTCGCGAGCAAGCCGCCCGGTTTGCTGGAGTTCAGCCAGTGACACAGGAAAGCCAATGCTTGAGGCGAGGCGCCAGGCAAGTGTTCGAGGGCAAAGAGCAATTCGAGGCGGCCTTCGCGAACCTGTTGATAAGCCACGTCTGGCACCGTCATTAGCCTCGGCGGCGATTGCCTGGTCGGCGCTTTTCCGATGGGCATGCTTGTGGCGAATTGATCGGCCAGCGCCTTCATTGTTTCGAGGCTTTGCGGGCCGGCGAGGCTCAAGGTCATCTGAGCGCTCTGGTAGAAACGCTGATGGAAACCGCGCAGCGCCGTTTGAAATTCAGGCTGTGGTACAGCGAGGCTGTCGCGATTGCCGGCGTGAAAACCCCGCAGCGGATGCGCCGCCGACAATCCGTCATACAGGGCAACCTGGCGCTGGGCGGCGGCGTCCCGGGACCAGGCGATGAATTCGGCGTGCAGTACTTCCCGCTCGCGTAACTGATCGGCTTCATCCAGTCGGGGATGAGCGAGCATGTCTGCCAGACGCTCCAACCCGTCGGCGAGAGCGGCAGGCGGCAGCTCGATGAAAAAGTCCGTGGTGCGCTCGCTGGTACGCGCGTTGACTTGCCCGCCGTGGTCCCGCACGTAGGCCATCAGGTTTTGCCCCGTGGGAAAACGTTCCGTCCCGAGGAAGAACAGATGTTCAAGAAAGTGCGCGAGGCCCGGCCAGGCCTCGGGCGCGTCATGGCTGCCGGCCGCCACCCGCAACACCGCAGCGCTACGCTTGAGGTCGGGTGCATGGCGCAACGTCACTTGCAGGCCGTTGGCCAGGGTTTCGGTATGGGGGCGGAGGGAATCGGGGGCCGGCATGAGCGCTTCCAGGACAAGGATGTGCTCATGCTAGCGGATTAGCCCGGATCAGTGTTTATGCAAGTCGCCGTAGAGCGCCGGGCGACGGTCGTGCAGGTAGTTGTAGGCCGCGCGCGAGTCATTCATCAGTTGTCGATCCAGTTCACCGACGATCAAAGCTTCGTCCAGCCCCGCCAGGGCCGGGCGGCTGCCGTCCGGGGCGGCGATGCTGCTCTGGCCGCAATAGCGCAATTCGCCTTCGTGGCCACAGTAGTTGGCGTAGGCCACGAAACACTGGTTTTCAATGGCCCGCGCCCGCACGGTGACGTCGGCGATGAACCCGTAGGGCTGCATGTTGGCGGTCGGCACCAGGATCAACTCGGCCCCTGCCAAGGCCAGCCGGCGGGCGTTTTCCGGGAACTCCAGGTCGTAGCAGATCAGGAAACCGAGCTTCCAGCCGTTGAGCTCGACAATGGGCAACGCGGCATTCCCGGCGCTGAACATCGTATGGTCGAGGTCACCGAACAGGTGGCTCTTGCGATAGTTGGCGAGGCGTTCGCCTTGGGCATCGATCAGTTGCACGGCGTTGTAGATCTGTCCGTCTTCACTGCGCTCGGGGTAGCCATAGAGAATCGCCAGGCCGGCCGCCTTGGCGATGCGGCCAATCTGCTGGGCCCATTCGCCGTTGTAGACCTCGGCCAGTACATTCACCGCATCGACGCCGATGTTGTAGCCGGTCAGGAACATTTCCGGCAGCACCAATATGTCAGCGCCTCGGGCCTCCAGCGCGACTTGGTGCAGGCGCTGCAGGTTGCCGGCCGGATCCATTGGCAGCGGTGGACATTGGTAGAGGGCTACGCGCATCGACAACTCCTTTTATTCGGGCAGGGCGATCGGACCGATTTCGTCGAACACATCCCCTGGACCCGGGTTCTCGGCATGGGTTTTACCGCCGAAGTGTTTCATGATTCCCCACACGGCATTGAGCGAGGTCTGCACCGCGCCTTCAACCCAGGCGGGTGTCCATGAGACGTCGTCGCCGGCAATAAAGATCCCTTTTTGTTCGGCCGGCATGTCGTCCTGCATGAAATGCGCGTACATGCGCTGGTTGTAACGATAGTGGCCGGGTAGCGCGCCCTTGAAGGCGCCGAGGAAATACGGGTCGGCTTCCCAGGACACGGTGATCGGTTCACCAATGATCCGCGCGGCGATGTCCACCTTCGGGTAGATTTTCTTCAGGGCATCCAGGGCCAGCTTGACGCGTTTTTCCACCGGGTACGGGAGCATTTTCAGCGCATCGCTCATCCAGGAATACGACAGGCAGATGACCCCCGGTTTGTTGTCGCCGTTGTCGAACAGGTAGGTGCCACGGGTCAGGCGATCGGTGAGGGTCATGCTCATCAGGTCGCGACCGGTTTCCGGGTCCTTGTCCTTCCAGAACGGCCGGTCGACCATCACGAAGGTCTTCGACGATTGCATGTAGCGGGTGCGGTCCAGGGCCATCCACATTTTTTGCGAGAACAGCGCTTCTTCGCACTCGATCTGGGTGGTCAGCAGCCAGGTCTGGCAGGTGACCAGCACGGCGGCGTATTCGCGCGTGTCGCCCCAGACGTCGGTCACGCTGAACCGGCCGTCGTCGGCGCGAGCGATACGCTTCACCCCGCTGCGCGGCGCGCCCAGGTGCAACGAATTCAGGCTGGTGCCTTCCGGCCAATGCACACAACGCTCCGGCACATGTCTCCAGATTCCCTGCGGTACCTGTTCCACGCCGCCGACCACCAAGTGCTGGTGGTCGTCGCAATTGGTCATCACCACGCGAAAGATTTCCAGCATCGAGTTGGGGAAGTCCGAGTCCCAGCCGCCCGTGCCGAAGCCGACCTGGCCGAACACTTCGCGATGCTGGAAAGACAGCTTGGCGAACGCCTTGGAGGTGGCGACGAAATCGTAGAACGTGCGGTCATCCCACAGCGGTACCAGGGTATTCCACAGCTCTTTGAGGCGCGGCACGTCGCGCTCGCGGATCGCTTGCTGGATCTCGCCAAAGCGCGAGCCATCCTCCAGCGCATCGGCCCAGGCGTCAGCGACTTCCTGAAACAGCGCCGGAAGGTCGGCCATGTTTTCTGCGTAGTAAGTCTGCCCTTCCAGGTCGATGACGGTGCTGCCGGAGGCCGAGGTCAGAGGGTTGGGGAACGGTTTGGTCTCCAGGCCCAGTTTGTCGACGTAGTGGTAGAACGCGGTGGACGACACCGGAAAACGCATGCCACCCAGCTCGGCAACGATGCCTTCGGCGCCGTTGAACGCTTGGGAGCGCAGGCGTCCGCCCATCTTCGACGCCTCGTAGACCACCGGTTTGAGGCCCAGCTTCATCAATTCGTAAGCGGCTACGAGGCCGGCGATCCCCGCGCCGACAATCGCCACTTCGGCCCCAAGGTTGTGCTCGGGAATGACCCCAAGTCCGGCCGGGTGCTCGATCCAGTCGTCAAAGGCGAAAGGGAAATCCGGCCCGAAAATGGTGATGGGCTTCTTGCCGTCTGCTGGGTGGCGATTGTGCTTGTTCATGGCTGACCTTGATGGGCGACTCGACGCGGCGTTCGCGTCTGAGTATAGGAAAGATGCCAGCCATTCTAGAGAGGGTGAAACACGTTAATAAGACGCAATGTGCCGTCGTTTTGCGTGGTTACAAGTCATTTTGTAATCTGGTCGAGTCGTAATGACGAAGTATCGTCCTGTGGGAGCGAGCCTGCTCGCGAATGCGGC
>NZ_JBHFJB010000157.1:55065-70967 GCF_057334555.1 Pseudomonas sp. AGC41 | reverse complement strand
CCCCCCCCCCCCCCTCCCACAGGATAAGTTGCAAGGCTTCAGACCGGCTGGCCCCGATCGATCTTGCTGCTGAGAATGATCGACGTAGTTGTTTTCTCCACCCCGTCCACGCTGCCGATCTGGTCGAGCAACTGATCCAGCTGTTCCGGCGAATCGGTGCGCAGCCACGCCACATAATCAAATTCGCCGCTGACCGCGCACAACTGCTGGACCTGGGCCATGGCGCTCAAGCGCCGCAACACATCTTTACCGGAGCGTGGCTGCACCTTGATCCCGACATAGGCCTGCAGGCCGCCATCGATCACTCGCTGGCCGAGACGCACGCCGTACCCGGTGATCACCTTGGCTTTTTCCAGCCGAGCCAGGCGCGAGGTCACCGTGGTGCGGGCAATCCCCAGTTGTCGGGCGAGCATGGCGACGCTTTCCCGCGCGTTGATTTGCAGGGCCGCGATCAACTGGCGGTCGATTTCGTCGAGGACGGGAGGGCGGATCTCAGTCAAGGTTGGCTCCGGCGCGGGCATCAATGGCGAGCATGTTACAGGTTCCCTCGCTCGAAATAGCCAGTGGCAGGTAAAGCCAGCGCCCGCCACGCGGTTGCCAGGTGCGCCTGGGAAGACCTGAGCCAGACACCTTCCTGGCAGATCAGTTGCTCAGTGGGCAACTGCAGCAGAGCCTCCAGTGAGAACGACTGCACCGAACCCTGGTCCTCGTCGGCTTCGGTCTCCCAGTCGCGCTGGAAGCTTCGTAGCCGTAGTTGCTCTTCTTCGAAGCTTTCGAATAGCGGCCGATTGCCCAGCCACTGCGGCTGTATGCGCAGCGTGTGCGCCTGGACATCAAGGAGCAGCAGTTGCCAGCCGCGGTAACTTCCACACAGTTCCGTGACATCGGTCGCCATGCAGGTCAGGGCCAGGTAGCGGCTGTCTGCCGACCAGATCATCGAGGGCGCCAGGTCAACCAACGCGCAGCCTGAGGCGGTCAGCAAGTGTCCGCCGAGACGGGGCGTACCGGTACGCACCCAGCTGTCGGCGTATTCCGTCTCACTGCCGAACAGCCAGGCGGCATCCTGATCGTTCGGCGCGGGCTGGATGAAATCCCCCTCGGCAGTGGCCGCTTGCGGGCAGTCCACCAGACGCCAAGGCGGGACGGCTTTGAGCTGCGAGTCTGTCGGCTGCAACTGCACAGTGTTGTAGAACAGCCGGGATTGCTCGTTGGGACGGAAGAAGGACGTGTCGCCGCCAACCTCTGGCGCGGCGATGTTGAAACGTTGCAACGGGCTGCTTTCCCTATCGTTATCCAGACGTCCCTGAACGACCGCAAGACTTAACTGGCCATCACGAAAATCGAGTATCCGTTCCACCCACATGGACGGCCCGTCCAGCAGACGTTGCTCCTGAACATCTGCGACTACCGCACGGGTACTGAGTTTTGTTGAGTTCTCAAAGGGCAGCAGCGCCAGGTAGCGTCCGCAATCGGAAACCCGATGGTCCAGCAGCCAGCTCCCCGGCAACGACCAGTCGCCGATCCGGCAGCGATAGGCACCCAGGCCTTGGCGATTGTCACCGAGCCAGGTCAGGACAGCGCGTACATCGCCGTGCAACGGTTGCGTCTCGATACACGACTCGCCTCGCCGGCCCGTGCTGTCCAGCGGCAGCATGATCGCCTTGCGGGTCAGCATGAACTCCCCGACTTGCACGCGACCTTGAGCGTCATGACCGGTCTGGGTTTCGGTATCGCCGTGGATACTCTCCAGGCGGTAGCCATAACGGCCGGCGCCTGGTCGTGGATAATCGAGATACGAGCCGATACGGACATGGCTCGTATCAAGGCTCAATAATTCGTGCCAATAAAAGGACGGCTCCGCGTCGCTTTTCACCCACGGCGAGGGCAGGGCACGCCAGCCATGATCCACTTGCCACAACCAGTACTGATTGCCATCCGCCTCGTTGGCCTGTTCCCGGGCCAGACACACGAGGGCGCGGTTATCGCCGCTCCAGACCAGTGGCGCATCGGCTGCCATGACCAGGCCCGATGGTTGACCATTGAGGCTGATGGCGTAGCGCGGCGAATACAGCGGCTCCAATGGCTGGGCCAGATCGCGAAAGGTCTTGGGCAACAAGATATCGCCCCGCAGGATTTGCCCGCCATCAATGGAAGCCCGTTCGAAGCTGCGCGCAACACTGTCCGGATTCCAGCCAGGCGCAAGCCAAAGGTCGGCGACGGGGATCAGGTCGGCTACTTCGGCTGCCTGCAACAGCTCGTCCAGTCGGGCCTGACGAACGCTGTTGTCTACCAAGGGGCTATGGCGGCCGCTCAGTTGGCCCAGGTCCAGGGCGTCCAGCTCCCAGAACTCGCTTTCGGCACAGCGGTACAGCTTGCGTTGCTCACGGTCGAGAACGACCAGTCCCCATTCCTGGCGGGACGGTACCGGCGCAGCAAAATAGCGTCCGTCGCTGGAGAACACCGCCGAGGAACCAAGCCCTTGCAAGAGCACGCCATCAGGGAACAGATAATCGCAATGAACGGGGCCACCCATGGCAATTTCGCTGTGGTTGAACACCCGGATCGGCTCGCCCTCGGGCGTCAGCAGCGGCTCGTTTGTGCCCCAGGCACTCGGTCCTTGGCCCGCAGAGGAGACCGGCGCCAACCCAAGGCGGCGCTCCCATTTGCTCACGCAGGCGAGCCCGCCAACGATGCCGGCGATCGCAACCAGAATGCCCCACCACTCAGGCAGCGCCCGCCCCAGACTGAAACCCAGGCCAAACACCGCACCGACAGTCAGCCGGGAAATGCCCCGACCCACCGCCGAGAAGCCCAGTCGTGCGGCAAGGCCCATCAGCAAACCAAGCAATACCACCGCCAGCAAGGCCAGCGGCGGCGGCAGTATCGTGACGAAAAAGGCCGGCACCACCAGGATGCCGAGTTGCCAGAAGAGTTCGAGGAACAGGCGGGGAAGGCTGGGGCTGGCGATGATGGGCGTCTCGGCGGGGTATTGGAAATCTGATTGTAAGTGAGCGGACGTTAAAAAAGACAAAGTCCCGCTGCTCATTCTTTTGATTATTTGGTGTGTTTGGTATACGTTACATCTCAATCATTTTGTCGCGTATACGAAACATGGATTATTTGCTCATTACTACCCGCCTCGGCATACAGATAAGGCAACGCCGTTCAAATCGCGGGCTGACCCAAGCGAATCTGGCTGCCTTGGCCGGCATCCCCCGGCAAAAGGTTATTGCCATCGAGAAGGGTGACGTGTCGGTAAGCATCGCTGCTTACGCACGAGTACTGGGAGCACTGGATTGCGAGCTGGCCGTGACAGCGGCCGCAATGCCGACACTGGATGAAATTGAAGGGATATTCGACTGATGGCAGCTGTGTTGCAGGTGGCAACCCCTGACGGTGCCAGCGGAAGAATCGTTGGCGGTGCCGGGGATTACCGGTTCCGTTATCACGACGAGGCGAATCCCCAGGCTGCTATAAGCCTGCTCATGCCTGTGCGCCTGGATGAGTATCGTCATCGAGATCTGCACCCGATCTTTCAAATGAATCTGCCCGAAGGGTACGTTTTAGAGCAGTTGCGCAACCGCCTGGCCAAGGTAGCTGACGTCGATCCCATGCTGCTTCTTGCGTTGTCGGGAAGCAGTTCACCCATCGGGCGAGTAGCAGTGAGTTCCGCCCATGTCGATGCGTTATTGCAGCGTCAACAATTCCCAGGAGAAAAGCTGGAAGAAATCCTGGCGTGGGACGGTGCCGAGGATATTTTTACCGGGCTTGTTGATCGCTATATCCTGCGGGCCGGGATTTCGGGCGTGCAGCCTAAGGTTCTTGTGCCCGAACGGGAGGCTTCCGCACCTCAGCGATTCACTTCAAAAACCTCCGATCTGATTATCAAGAGCGGTCGGGAAGAGTTTCCGGGACTCGCAATCAATGAGTTTCTCTGTATGTCCGTTGCCAGGGAGGCGGGGATTCCTGTACCGGAGTTCTATCTTTCTAAAAATGCCAAATTGTTCGTTATGCGTCGTTTCGACCGGGACAGCCAACTCAATCCCATCGGTTTTGAGGACATGGCTGCGCTGATGGGGCTCGCCGCCCAGCAGAAATACAGCAAAAGCTACTCGGCAATCGCTAAGGCAATTCGACTGTACTGTTCCCCCGAGCAAGTCAAGGATTCCCTGGCTCAGCTGTTTGCCGTGGTGGCTTTAAGCTGCATCGTAGGTAACGGTGACGCTCATCTCAAGAACTTCGGATTGCTCTATTCGAACCCTACCCAGCGTGACGCCCGGCTGGCTCCGGCCTACGACATCGTTAATACCACCGCATATATCCCGGAAGACGTGCTGGCCCTTGATCTCGCCGGCAACAAATCGCTATTCGCTTCTCGACAGGGGCTGCTGGACTTTGCTCAGGTGTGTGATGTTGCTCAGCCAGAAGAAGTAATCGGCTTGCAATTGCAAGCTCTGGAACGAGTAGTGGCTCGCTCAACCGAGCTTGGTGAGAAGGCCCCGCATGTGGTCGCGGCGATCAAGCAGTGTGCGGAACCGTTCGTGAGAACCTTTGGATAGGATGCAGCGTGGCTGCAAAAACACAAAAGCCGCGCAATGCGCGGCTTTCAATTTGGTGGGCCCACACGGACTCGAACCGTGGACCAAAGGATTATGAGTCCTCTGCTCTAACCAACTGAGCTATAGGCCCTCAGTAGGCCGCGGATTATAGCGACGGTTTCTCGGCTGTGCTATCCGAAAAATCCGATACGGTCACATGCAGAAACGTCGCGGCGAATTCTTCGGCGCAAAGGGGCAGGCTGACGATGTAGCCCTGGATCTGCTCGCAGCCTTCCTCGGCGAGGAATTGCTGTTGGGCGAGGGTTTCGACGCCCTCGGCGATGATGCTGAACTGCATGCTCCGGCCCAGGGCAATGATTGCCCGCACGATGGCCACGTCGTGGGGGTCATCGGGCAGGCCGCGGACGAAGGATTGGTCGATTTTGAGGATGTCCAGCGGCAGGCGCTTGAGGTAGCTCAGCGAGGAATAGCCGGTGCCGAAGTCGTCGATGGCCAGTTGCACGCCGAGTTTTTTCAGTTGATGCAGCACCGTCAGGGCCTCTTCGGCCTGGCTCATGATGAAGTTTTCGGTAATCTCCAGTTGCAACAAACCAGGCTCAAGGTGGTTTTCCCGCAGCAACTGTTCGATCCGACCCAGCAGGTTGGGTTGGCGCAATTGGGCACCGGCCAGGTTGACCGACAGCGGCCCGAGGCTTTCGTGACAGCTGTTCCATGCGCGCAGCTGCCGGCAGGCATTTTCCAGTACCCAATCGCCGATTTGCAGGATCATGCCGTTTTCTTCGGCCAGGGGAATGAAATGCTCCGGCGGTACGTCGCCAAAGGTCGGATGGGTCCAGCGAATCAGTGCCTCGGCGCCTACCAGGCGGTTGTCGATAAGGCTGATTTTCGGCTGGAACGAAAGCGACAGTTCGTTGCGCTCGATCGCCCGTCGCAGCTCGTGCTCCAGTGCCACGCGCTCGCTGGCCTGGGCCGTGAGGTCGCGGGTGTAGCTTTCGACCCGGTTGCGACCCTTGGCTTTGGAGCGGTACATCGCCGCGTCGGCGTTCTTGACCAGCGTGGCGACATCGCAGCCATCCTGCGGATACAGGCTGGTGCCGATGCTGGCGCTGATGAAAAACTCATGCTCGCCGGCCTGGAACGGCGCGCCGAAACAGTTCAACAGCTTTTGCGCAATGTGCTCGGCATCGCTGGGCTGCTGCAGGCCGGGCAGCAGAATGATGAACTCGTCACCGCCCAGGCGCGCCACGGTGTCGATATCACGCAGTTGCTCGCGCAGGCGCACGGCAATGCCCTTGAGCAGCAGATCGCCGACCGGATGCCCGAGGCTGTCGTTGATGTGCTTGAAGCGGTCCAGGTCGAGGAACAGTACCGCGCCCTGGCCGCCATTTTCCTGCTGGCTGTTGAGCGCCGAGAGCAGACGGCTTTCGAACAGGGTGCGATTCGGCAGGCCCGTGAGCGGGTCGTGATGCGCCTGGTAGTCGAGTCGGGCCTGGGCGTGTTTGAGGCTTGAGATGTCGGCAAAGACCGCGACGAAATGGGTGGTCTGCTGTTCCTGGTTGCGCACGGCGCTGATGGTCAGCCAGCTGGGATACAGCTCGCCATTCTTGCGGCGGTTGGAGATTTCCCCCTGCCAATGGCCCTCCGCCGTCAATTGATGCCACATCGCGGCGTAAAACGCGCTGTCGTGCAGCCCGGAAGCCAACAGCCGAGGCGTATGGCCCAGGGCCTCGGTTTCGCTATAGCCGGTGATTTCGGTAAAGGCTCGGTTCACGGCGCTGATGTGCTGTTGCGTATCGGTGATCAATACGCCTTCGGCGGTGCTTTCGAATACGGTGGCGGCCTGCTGCAGTTTCTCTTGCATGAAGTGGCGTTCGGTGATGTCCCGGGCGATGGTCAGCATGCAGTCCTCGTTGCCGATGGGCAGCGGACGGCTGGACACCTCGCAGAGCCGTATCTGTCCGTCGTTACGGCGGATATGGCAGCTGAAATCCTTTACGAAACCGTCCCGCTGCAGCAGCTCGAGCATCTGCTTGCGCTCGTTGAGGTTGACCCAGATCCCCAGGTCGAGAGTGGAGCGGTCCACCGACAGGGCGCTGTTGAAACCGGTAATGCGGCTGAAACCGTCGTTGACTTCAATCAGCAAACCATCGCTCTGCCTGGATAACAGCAAGCCGTCGGGCGAGGCATGAAAAGCCTTGGCGAACTTTTCTTCGGAGGTCTGCAATTGTTGCTGGGTCTCCTTGAGCTGGCTGATGTCGCGCACCACCACGACCAGGGCTGGGGTGGTGTCCAGATCAAAGGGTTCGGCCGATATCAGCCCGGTGAACACCTCGCCGTTGCTGCGTTGAAAAGGCATTTCCAGATTGCGAATGCTCCCGGCCTGCAACCGCTGGAGCAAGCTCGGGCCGACGCCCTGTATGCCCCAGATGTCCAGGTCGGTAGCGCTTTTGCCGACTACCTCTGCGGCGCTGAGGCCGATCTGTTCTTCGAAGGCTTTATTGACCTCCAGCAGGCAGCCGTCCAGCAGGCGCGCAATCACCAGAATGTCCGGGCACTGGCGAAACACCGAGCCGAACTTCTGTTCGGAAAGGCGCAGCGCTTCCTCGGTGTGCTTGGCTTCACTGATGTCGATCATCAGTCCGCGCATCAACGGCTCATGGCCATGCTTGATCAGGCTGACGATGTCCCGCACCCACAGGCAACGACCGTCGGCGGTGATTACTCGGTAATCGATGCAGTGATCGCGGCCGGCAAGGACTTCGTGATCGCAATACGTCTGCGCGCGGATCAGGTCCGCCGGGTGAATGATGTTGCGCCAGAACCCGGGGATGAGCCAATGGGCGAGGGGGTAGCCGAGCAACTCTTCGGCATGAGGCGATACATAGCTGTAGGTGAAGTCGCTGACCCTGGCTTCCCAGGCAATCGCCGAAAGGCTTTCTACCAGCCCGCGATAATGGTATTCGCTGCTGCGTAACTCCTGTTCCAGGTCGACGCGTCGGGCTATTTCCGAACTCAGGCGACGGTTGATGCGAATCACCACCGCCAGGATAGCGATCAACAGTAGCAGCCCGGGCAGGCCGTAAAGCAGCAGGTCTGACCAGAGCTGGCGATAGTCCCGCACGTTGCCAACCCATTTTTCCTGGATTTCGCTGACCTCCATCGGCGTCATGTCCGCGAGGACCTTATCGAGGATGCCCACCAATATCTTGTTTTCCCGTGGGACCGCCATCGCCAACTGATAGCGATAAGGTGTTTCTCCGCTGACGTAGAGCCCGTCAAGCTTGAGCTGGCGCAAGCTCCACACGCTGGAGGCAAGATCGCCCACTACCGCATCGACTTCATCGGTCGCCAAGGCCTGCAGCGCCGAGCTGACGTTGGGCAGCGCGACCAGGTTCAGGTCGGGGTGGTGGTTGCGCAGCAGTTCGTGGGGGGCATAGTTCTCCACCACGGCGATCTTCAGCCCGTAAAGGTCTTCGAGCTTATGGGGTCGTGGCCCGCCTTTATGGGCCAGGATGACAATCGGAAAATCCAGGTAGGGGCGAGTGAATGACAGGTAGTTCTGGCGTTCGGGGGTGGACATGATGCCCGGTAGAAGGTCGATCTTGCCCTGCACGACCTGTTCCAGCACCTCCGTCCAACTGACGGGTTCGATGGGGGTGAGCGTGACGGCCAGTTTCTCGCGGATGATGTCGACATAGTCCGCGGCCAAGCCCTGATAGCGGCCATTGTCGTCGCGAAACTCGAACGGCGGCCACGAAGCATCAACGCCCAGGCGCAGGTCGGGGTGGTCCTTGAGCCAGCGGCGCTCTTCATCGGTGAGCGTCAACGCGCCGGCCGTTGCGGTCCAGGTTATCAGTGACAGCAAAAGCACGGCCGTCAGTCTGGGCATCTACGGTCTCGTCATGGCTTGGGGAGGATGTTTCGAGTGTAGACGGGCAATAGGGCGGGGGTGGCAGCGAAGGAGGTTTTATCTGCACATAACAAAACCCCCGGCAGGGCCGGGGGTTTGAAGGTCACTCGTCGAGAAACGAACGCAAATGTTCACTTCGCGTCGGGTGGCGCAGTTTGCGCAACGCCTTGGCTTCGATCTGACGAATCCGCTCACGAGTCACATCGAACTGCTTACCGACTTCCTCGAGGGTGTGGTCGGTGTTCATATCGATGCCGAAGCGCATCCGCAGTACCTTGGCTTCACGGGCAGTGAGGCCGGAAAGGACTTCGCGAGTCGCTTCCTTGAGACTCTCGACGGTGGCGACATCAATCGGCGACTGCATGGTGGAGTCTTCGATGAAGTCACCCAGATGGGAGTCTTCGTCATCGCCGATCGGGGTTTCCATGGAGATCGGCTCTTTGGCGATCTTCAATACCTTGCGGATCTTGTCCTCAGGCATTTCCATGCGTTCGCCCAGCTCTTCCGGCGTCGGTTCGCGACCCATTTCCTGCAGCATCTGCCGGGAAATACGGTTGAGCTTGTTGATCGTCTCGATCATGTGCACCGGGATACGGATAGTGCGGGCCTGGTCGGCGATCGAGCGAGTGATCGCCTGACGAATCCACCAGGTGGCATAAGTCGAGAACTTGTAGCCGCGACGGTATTCGAACTTGTCCACCGCCTTCATCAGGCCGATGTTACCTTCCTGGATCAGGTCGAGGAATTGCAGGCCACGGTTGGTGTACTTCTTGGCGATCGAGATCACCAGACGCAAGTTCGCTTCGACCATCTCTTTCTTCGCGCGACGGGCCTTGGCCTCGCCGATCGACATGCGACGGTTGATGTCCTTGATTTCAGCGATGCTCAGGCCGGTCTCGGCCTCCAGCGCGCTCAGCTTCTGCTGGCAACGAACGATGTCCGGTTGCAGGCGGCCAATCGCTTCAGCGTATTTGCTCTTGCCTTTGGCCAGCGCATCGGTCCAGCTTTCGTCGACTTCATGGCCTGGGAACTGGCGCAGGAAATCTGCACGCGGCATGCGGGCGTCACGCACACACAATTGCATGATCGCGCGCTCTTGCTGACGCAGACGATCCAGGGCACTGCGAACACGCTCGACCAGGCCTTCGAACTGCTTGGGCACCAGCTTGATCGGCATGAACAGCTCGGCCAGCGCCAACAGCTCGGCGATTGCCTGCTTGTTGTTGCGACCGTGCTTTTTCAGCGCCTTGCGGGTGATCTCCATCTGGTCGGCCACGGCGCCAAAACGCTGAGCGGCGATGACCGGATCCGGACCGCTTTCGGCTTCTTCTTCGTCGTCGCTGGCTTCGGCGTCGTCATCGTCGGTCTCATCGTCGGCCTTGACGGCTTTCGGATCGACCAGCGGCGGCACTTCGGCGGCAGGCGGCGCGATGCCGTCGTCCGGGTCGATGTAACCGCTCAGGACGTCAGACAGGCGCCCACCTTCGGTGGTGACGCGGGTGTATTCGGAGAGAATATGGTCGACCGTGCCAGGGAAGTGCGCAATTGCGCCCATCACTTCACGGATGCCTTCTTCAATACGCTTGGCGATTTCAATTTCGCCTTCACGCGTGAGGAGCTCTACCGTACCCATTTCACGCATGTACATGCGCACGGGGTCCGTGGTGCGACCAATGTCGGTCTCGACCGCTGCCAACGCTGCGGCCGCTTCTTCAGCGGCCGCCTCGTCGGTATCGGCGTCGGCCAGCATAAGGGCATCCTTATCTGGAGCAACCTCGAATACGTTGATCCCCATGTCGTTGATCATGCGGATGATGTCTTCCACCTGTTCCGGATCTGAAATATCCTCCGGCAGGTGGTCGTTGACCTCCGCGTAAGTCAGGTAGCCCTGCTCACGACCCAATAGGATCAACTCTTTGATACGAGACTGCTGTTGCGCTTTTCCGGACATAACACCCTATCCACTGAAGGTCTTGGCGGGCAAAAAACAAGCCGAGGATTATACCTGAGCTGTGACCTCACGCGCCAGTTGAGGTCGGGTTTGATGCGCAAACATTGCGGCTGAGTAAGTCACGCAATTGGTTTTTCTCTTCGCTGGTCAACTCGCTCTGGCGAGCTTTGCGCAGAAGTTGTTCCAGGTTTCGCTCGCGTTGGCGGGCGGACAAGCTAGTAATGGTGTCGAAAAACTGTTGTTCAAGGTTATCTCCCTCTATCAGCCATTCCTTCTCGGCCAATGCCTTCAAAAGGCGCCCCTGCTCGGTGCCATGCCACCGTGCGATCAACTGGAATGAGTTTAACTTGGGGTTCTTCTGCACGGCTTCAAGGAGCGCTACCAGCAATTGTGTATTGCTGTGGTCCTCGGCGGCGAAGTGCCCCGCATCCTCTACCTTCTCAGCCAATTGCGGGTGGTGCAGCAGGGTGCGCAGGGCGGCCAGTGTTGGTGGTTCGACGGCGGCCGGCACGCGCGGGGCACGTGGCTGGTCGCGATCGCCGCGCTTGCCGTTCTTGTCCCAGGGTTTCTTATCCCATTTCTTGCCGCCGGCACCGGGTTTTTTCGGTGTCCATTCCTGCTGCGGCGCGTAGTCCTGCTGAGGTTGATGATAGTCGGCGAAGTCCGGTATCGCGTCGTAGTCGATGCCCGGGTCGTAAGCTGGAGGCGCCTCCTGGGGCGCGCTTTGGGCCAGCTGGCTGACCGCTTCGCTGTTCAGCCCGGTAATTTCCGTCAGGCGTTGACGCATCAAGGTCCGCAGGTTGGCGCCGGGCACCTTGTCGATCAGCGGTGCCGCGAGCGTGGCCATATGGGCCTTGCCTTCGAGGGAGCGCGGATCGGCTTCTTCGGTCAGTTGCTGGAAAAAATAGTCGGCCAGCGGTTGTGCGTGCTGGTTGATCCGTGCGCGGAACGCATCGGTGCCCTCCGAACGCACCAGGGTATCCGGGTCCTCGCCCTCGGGCAGGAACAGAAAGCGTGCGCGTCGACCATCCTGCAGGCACGGCAGTGTCGCTTCCAGTGCGCGCCAGGCGGCGTTGCGTCCGGCCTGGTCGCCGTCGAAGCAGAACAGCACGCTCGGGACGACGCGAAACAGGCGCTTCATGTGTTCTTCGCTGGTGGCCGTGCCCAAGGTCGCAACAGCGTTGCGCAAGCCTTGCTGGGCCAGGGCGATGACGTCCATGTAGCCTTCGACTACGATGATTTCGTCGAGGTTGCGATTGTTCTTGCGCGCCTCGTACAGGCCGTAAAGCTCTTGGCCCTTATGGAAAACCGGGGTCTCCGGAGAGTTCAGGTACTTGGGCTTGTCGTCTCCCAGCACCCGGCCGCCAAAGGCAATGATCCGCCCGCGCGTATCGCGGATCGGAAACATCACCCGGTCGCGGAAGCGGTCGTAGCGCTTGCCGGTCTCGGCGTTCTCGATCAGCAGGCCGGCGTCGATCATGGCGCGTTGCTGCAGCGTATCGCTGCTCAGATGCTTGTACAGGTTGTCCCAGCCCGGCGGGGCGAAGCCCAGGCCGAAGTCGCGAGCGATCTCACCGGTCAGGCCGCGGCCCTTGAGATAATCCACCGCCGCCTTGCGGGCCGGATGGCTTTTAAGTGCCTGGCGATAAAAGTCGGCTGCTGCCGTGAGCAGTGGATACAGCGGCGAATCGGTGGGTTGGCGAGGCTTGTGTTGGCGTCCGCTTTCCTCGCGAGGAATTTCCATGCCGGCGGCTTTGGCCAGTTCCTCGACAGCCTGGGGGAAATCCAGATTGTCGTGGTCCATGATGAAGCCGAGGGCATTGCCGCCAGCGCCGCAGCCGAAGCAATAGTAGAACTGCTTGTCGGGGCTGACGCTGAAGGAGGGGGTTTTTTCTTTGTGAAACGGGCAGCAGGCCGTGTAGTTCTTGCCCGCTTTCTTCATTTGCAGGCGAGAGCTGACCACGTCGACGATGTCGGTGCGGTTCAGGAGGTCGTCAATAAAGCTCTGGGGAATTAGCCCGGCCATGGCGTTCTCATCATCACTGCGCGAAATAGGGGCCCAAAGTCAGCCGCGGAGTCGGTTCCTGGTCCTGAGGCACGGAAAATGGTGGCTCGACCGGGTCGTCTGCATCATTGCTGTCGGGAAGTGTATCTGCCGATTATCCACTGACGTTAATGGCTATCAGTATTCGACTGTACGAAATGTGTTGCGCTGAGTCCGGTAACGGCCGGTCAGGCCTCGGATAGCTCATGAAGCGGGCACGCGGCAGGTGCCTTGGGCTGATCGTCGTTAGAGGAATCAGGGTGTGCTCGTCAGTAGCCTTGGAAGGCTCGTCAGAAGAGACGTGCACCGCTGGCAAAAGAGCCAGGTCTGACGCGATAAAGCAGATCGTCTTGGTCGCGTCTGCGACTTTGACGGTGAAGCATCAAGCGTTGTTCCGCAAATGCCATAAGCCCGGCTTGGAGGCCGGGCTTGGCAAGAAGCTTGCGACGGGCGTCTGTGTATTAGTACAGACGTACGGCGCGGCGCTGTTCGCGCTGAACTTTCTTGGCGTGACGCTTAACAGCGGCTGCTGCTTTGCGCTTACGCTCGGAAGTCGGCTTCTCGTAGAATTCGCGGCTACGAACTTCAGCCAGAACACCGGCTTTTTCGCAGGAGCGCTTGAAACGACGCAGAGCTACGTCGAAGGGTTCGTTCTCTTTTACTTTGACGGCTGGCATCCAGAGCTACCTTCATTCATTACCGGGGTCAACATCCTCGCGGCAAAAGAGCACTTGAAGACGTCGGTTTTTAAGGGTTGCGGATGTTAACCCCTCAACGCTCGGAATGCAAAGCCTCTGATCGAAAACCGCTGGTCGGGGCACAACGCGACGACTATTATGCGCGCCTTCGAATTCAGCCTCTACAAGGCGCAAACCCATGCTAGTACTGGGATTAGAAACATCCTGCGACGAAACCGGCGTCGCGCTTTACGACAGTGAACGTGGCCTGCTGGCCGACGCGCTGTTCAGCCAGATCGACCTGCACCGCGCGTACGGCGGCGTGGTGCCGGAGCTTGCATCCCGCGACCACGTCAAGCGCATGCTGCCCTTGATCCGCCAGGTTCTGGCCGAAGGCGGCTGCGTGCCGACCGAGATCGACGCCATCGCCTACACGGCCGGGCCGGGTCTGGTGGGCGCCCTGTTGGTTGGTGCTTCCTGTGCCCAGGCGCTGGCCTTTGCCTGGGGCATTCCGGCCTTGGGCGTGCACCACATGGAGGGCCACCTGCTGGCGCCGATGCTGGAGCCGCAGCCGCCGGAGTTTCCGTTCGTCGCTTTGTTGGTATCCGGGGGCCATACGCAGCTCGTTCGGGTCGATGGAATCGGCCAATACCAACTCATGGGCGAGTCGCTCGACGACGCCGCCGGCGAAGCTTTTGATAAAACCGCCAAGATGATGGGGCTCAATTATCCTGGCGGACCGGAAATCGCACGACTTGCCGCTCAAGGCATTGAAGGGCGCTTCGTGTTTCCGCGGCCGATGTGCGACCGGCCTGGACTGGATTTCAGCTTCAGTGGCCTGAAGACCTTCGCGCTGAATACCTGGCAACAATGCGTCAATGCCGGGGACGACAGTGAGCAAGCCCGTTGCGACATCTCCCTGGCGTTCCAGCAGGCCGTGGTGGAGACTTTGACGATCAAGTGCAAGCGCGCGCTGAAACAAGCTGGGCTCAAGCGCCTGGTGATTGCCGGCGGGGTGAGCGCGAACAAGGCCTTGCGGGTATCCCTGGAAAAAATGCTCGGCGATCTGAAGGGCGACGTTTACTACGCTCGGCCGGAGTTCTGCACAGATAACGGCGCGATGATTGCTTTTGCCGGTTGCCAGCGCCTGCAGGCGGGGCAGCATGAAAGCCTGGCGATCAGCGTGCAGGCACGCTGGCCCATGGAGCAACTTTCACCGCTGTGAGGCGTTATCAGAAATGCCGTTCGCGCCCGGCGAACAGGTCGCGTAGATTGCCCCGATGGCGCCAGACGATCAGCGCAACGAGTGTTGTCATCGGCAGCAACGCCGCCGGTTCCTGCCAGGCCAGCAAAGGCAGGGTCAATGGCGTGGCGATCAACGCCGCCAGGGAGCTGGTGCGGGTCAGGTAGAAGGTCAGCAGCCAGGCGCACACGGCAAGCAGGGCGGCAGGCGGATACAGGCCCAGCAGCATGCCGGCGGCAGTGGCGACACCCTTGCCGCCGCGAAAGCGGAAGTACAGCGGGAACAGATGGCCGACGACCGCGCAGACGCCGATCCAGGCCTGTTGCTGTAACGAAAGCCCGGCGAGGCTGGCGAGCAGAACCGGCACGAGGCCTTTGCAAAGGTCGCCGAGCAGGGTCAGGACGGCAAGTTTGCGTCCGGCCAGGCGCAGCATGTTGGTGGCGCCGGCATTGCCTGAGCCACTCATTCGCGGATCCGGGCGACCGGTCAGGCGGCTGAGCAAAATGGCAAAGGACAGTGAGCCGAGCAGGTAGGCGAGGATCGCCAATGACCAAAACATGCTAGCTATTCCGGGCGAGGAAGCCCTGATTCTAACGGCGCAAAGCGCCCTTGTCGTGCTGCGGAGAAGAGAGCTTGGACAGAGTGTTTATCGAAGGCCTGGAAGTCGACACGGTGATTGGTGCCTACGACTGGGAGCGAGGCATCCGACAGTGTCTGCGGCTTGATCTGAGTTTCGCCTGGGATAATCGCCCGGCCGCCGCGGGCGATGACCTGAGCCTGGCCCTCGACTATGCCAGCGTATCGGCCCGCATCCAGGCATTTGCTGAGCAGGCGCAGTTCCAATTGGTCGAAACCTTTGCCGAGCGACTGGCCCAAGAGCTCATGGATGAGTTCAAGATTACCTGGCTGCGCCTGAAAGTGACCAAGCCCGGGGCCGTGCCGGCCGCCACCGGCGTTGGCGTGGAGATCGAGCGCGGATGTCGCTGACTCAGGTTTTTCTCGGGCTCGGCAGCAATATCGAGCGCGAAACCCATTTACGCGCGGGGCTAGAGGCTCTGGCCGGTTTCCTGGTGGATATGCGCTGTTCGGCCGTGTTCGAAAGTCAGCCGGTGGGTATCAAGAGCGGGCCGTTCTTCAATTTCGTCGTGTCGGCGTTCACTGACCTACCACTGATGGAGCTGGACCGCCGCCTCAAGTTCATCGAGGCCGACAATGGTCGTTACGCGCCGGACCGCAAGGGCTTGCCGCTGGATATCGACGTGCTGCTGTATGGCGAGCAGATCGGCAACTTCGATGGGTTGATCCTGCCGCGCGCGGAAATTCTCAAGAACGCTTTTGTCTTGTGGCCTTTGTCGTTGATTGCGCCGGATCGGATTCATCCGGGTGTAGGAAAGAGTTTCTCCACGTTGTGGAAAGAAGCACAGATTGACCAGGTGCTGGCGCCGGTGGCTTTCGAGTGGCGAGGCCAGCCGCTTACGCCGTCGAATCTGCTGTGAGGCGCTTGCCGTCATCGCGAGC
>NZ_JBHFJB010000157.1:43668-55045 GCF_057334555.1 Pseudomonas sp. AGC41 | reverse complement strand
CATCGCGAGCAAGCTCGCCCCCACATTAGAAATTCAGTGGACACATAATTGTCGTCCAGCCAAGCGCCAATTGTGGGAGCGAGCCTGCTCGCGAAGACGGCAGAATATTCAGCGAGATCTCAAGGGAGATCATTTCCGTCAGTTCGCCGCCTCCTTGTAGGCTTTCAACGCCCTGAGGCGCTCTCGCTTGATCGCTTCGCCCAGTTCCGGCCCCTTGAAACCCTTCTCCAGCAACGGTTGCACCGCCACGCCGCGGGCCGCTGACGCAGCGCCCCGCAGGTAATCAGCCTGTGGGTAACTTCGTTCCTCAAGCCCCTTGCGCCCTCGCGCATCCATCTCGCATGCGGCAATGAACTCCTCGAAACGCTGGGGGCGCCGGTACACATCAAAGCTCTGCAGCAGCTCAAGCAAAGTGGTAGCCCTGAGCTCCAGCGCGCGGTGTCCATGGGTGTGGTATTGCCCAACCAGCAGCGCCAGTTCCTGGCAGTCACGGGGCGCTTTGAAGCGTTCGTTGACTGCTTTGATCAGCTTCAACCCTTTGTGCTCATGGGCGATGTGCCTTGGCCATTCATGCTCGGGCGTCAGACCTTTGCCGAGGTCGTGCAGCAGGCAAGCCCAGCGGACCGTCAGCGGCTGTTTGTGCAGCGCCGACTGTTCCAGCACGCTCAAGGTATGGACGCCGCTGTCGATTTCCGGGTGATGGGCTTCAGGTTGCGGGACCCCGAACAGCGCATCGACCTCGGGCATCAATACCTTGAGGGCATCGCAGTCGCGCAGCACCTGGATAAACACCTGTGGCTGATCTTCCATCAGAGCGCGGGAGATTTCTTTCCAGCTGCGTTCGGCAGTCAATGCTTCCAGCTCGCCGGATTCGCTGAGTTTGCGCATCAACGCCAGGGTTTCGTCCGCCACCTTGAAGCCCAGCGGGGCATAACGTGCGGCAAAGCGGGCAACTCGCAGGACTCGGAGTGGATCCTCGGCAAACGCCGGGGAAACGTGGCGCAGCAGGCGAGCTTCGAGATCGCGCTGGCCATGGTAGGGATCGGTGAGATTGCCATGGTCGTCTTCGGCCATTGCGTTGATCGTCAAGTCCCTGCGGATCAGGTCTTCTTCGAGCGTCACTTCGGGGCTGGCATGGAATACGAAACCGCCATAACCCCTGCCGCTTTTGCGCTCCGTACGAGCGAGGGCATATTCCTCGCCGGTCTTCGGGTCGAGAAATACCGGAAAATCAGCCCCTACGGGACGGAATCCCTTGGCCAGCATTTCCTCGGCGGTGGCACCCACGACGACCCGATCGACGTCGGTGACGGGAATGCCGAGCAGGCGATCACGAACAGCACCGCCGACTTTGTAGATCTGCATAAAAAACCTCCGTTGGACCGACAGGATAAACCTTTAAGCCGGACCTTCGGAGGCGAAAACGCTATCAAAGATGAATGACGGCCAAGTCCAGGCGCCCATAATCTCCTTCGCCTTGTTCGCCGCGCGGCGGCACATGGTGGGTTTTCATCACCTGGTCGCCCTGCAAGGTTTCCAGGTGGATGTCGAACCCCCAAAGTCGATGCAGGTGCTTGAGGACCTCGTCGGTGGATTCGCCCAGCGGTTTGCGATTGTGCTGTTGATGGCGCAGGGTCAGCGAGCGATCACCGCGGCGGTCGATGCTGTAGATCTGCACGTTGGGCTCGCGATTACCGAGGTTGTATTGCGCCGCCAGGGTTTCACGAATGACCCGGTAACCGCTCTCGTCGTGGATGGCGGGCACCAGCAGGTCGTCTTTCTGATCATCGTCCATGATGCTGAACAGCTTGAGGTCGCGGATCACCTTGGGCGAAAGGTACTGCAGGATGAAACTCTCGTCCTTGAAGCTGCTCATGGCGAATTTGATCGTGGAAAGCCAGTCCGAGCCGGCGATTTCCGGAAACCAGCGGCGATCCTCTTCGGTAGGGTCTTCACACATGCGCCGAATGTCGCGGTACATGGCAAAGCCCAGGGCATAAGGGTTGATACCGCTGTAGTAGGGACTATCGAAGCCTGGCTGGAATACCACGCTGGTATGGGAGGTCAGGAACTCCATCATGAAGCCATCGGTGACCAGGCCCTCGTCGTACAGGTCGTTCATCAACGTGTAGTGCCAGAATGTTGCCCAACCCTCGTTCATCACCTGGGTCTGGCGCTGAGGGTAGAAATACTGGGCGATCTTGCGCACGATGCGTACGATTTCACGCTGCCAGGGTTCCAGCAGCGGTGCGTGTTTCTCGATGAAATAGAGGATGTTTTCCTGGGGTTCGGCAGGGAACCGCGCGTTGTCTTTCTCGCTGTACTTGTCCGCGCCCTTGGGAATGGTCCGCCAGAGATCGTTGATCTGCTTTTGCAGGTGTTCTTCACGGTCCTTCTGGCGTCGGCGCTCTTCCTCGGCGGAAATCGGATACGGCCGCTTGTAGCGATCCACGCCGTAGTTCATCAGGGCGTGGCAAGAGTCCAACAGGTCCTCCACCGCATCAATGCCGTGGCGTTCCTCGCACTGCATGATGTACTGCTTGGCGAACACAAGGTAATCGATGATCGAGCTGGCGTCGGTCCAGGTGCGGAACAGATAGTTGCCCTTGAAGAAGCTGTTGTGGCCATAGCAGGCATGCGCCACCACCAGCGCCTGCATGCAGATGGTGTTCTCTTCCATGAGGTAGGCGATGCAGGGATCGGAGTTGATCACGATTTCATAGGCCAGCCCCATCTGGCCGCGGCTGTAGGATTTCTCCGTGCTGAGGAAATGCTTGCCGTAGGACCAATGGTGGTAACCCAGCGGCATCCCCACGGATGCATAGGCGTCCATCATCTGCTCGGCAGTAATCACTTCGATCTGGTTCGGGTAGGTGTCCAGGGCGTAGCGGTCCGCGATACGGCTGATTTCGCGGTCGTAGGCCTGGATCAGCTCGAATGTCCATTCGGAGCCGGTGGAAATGGGTTGGCGCTTCTGCTCTTTTTTGGCGGTCATGTCACTAACCTGCGCTGGAAGAGTTCACGGAAGACCGGGTAGATGTCCCCGGCCGAGACCAGTTGCTGTTGGGCAAATGTGTCGGAAAAGGCTTCGGCGATGCGTTCGTATTCGTACCACAAGGCCTGGTGTTCGCGTGGAGTAATTTCCACGTAGGTGTAGTACTGGACGAACGGCATGATCTGGTTGATCAGGATGTCGCGACAGATTGGCGAATCGTCGTTCCAGTTATCGCCGTCGGACGCCTGGGCCGCATAGATGTTCCATTCATTGGCGGGATAACGTTCGGCCATGATCTCCTGCATCAGTTTCAGCGCGCTGGACACGATCGTGCCGCCGGTTTCCCTGGAATAGAAGAACTCTTCCTCGTCGACTTCCCTGGCGCTGGTGTGGTGACGGATGAACACCACATCGATCTTGTCGTAGTTCCTCTTCAGGAACAGGTACAACAGGATGAAGAAGCGCTTGGCGATGTCCTTGGTGGCCTGGGTCATGGAGCCAGATACGTCCATCAGGCAGAACATCACGGCCTTCGAACTGGGGTTCGGTTGTTTCACCAGGAGGTTGTATTTGAGATCGAACGTATCGAGGAACGGCACGCGGTGGATACGCGCGCTGAGTTTTTCGATTTCCGCTTCGAGGTCCTGGATGTCGCCAAAATTGTCGGGCTCTTCACGTTTCAGGCGAGCCAGTTCTTCCTTGGCTTCGCGCAGTTTTGCCCGGCTGCTGCCTGACAGCGCGATGCGTCGGGCATGGGCCGAACGCAGGGTGCGAATGATATTGATGCGTGACGGATTACCCTCGTTGCTGATCCCGGCGCGCACGGTCTTGAAGGTGTCGGTACCGGTCAGGTTGCGCTTGACCAGGTTCGGCAGTTCCAGGTCCTCGAACATGAATTCGAGGAATTCCTCCTGGGTGATCTGGAATACGAACTCGTCCATGCCTTCGCCGGAATTGCCGGCTTTGCCGGGCCCCTTGCCGCCGCCACCCCCCTGCGGGCGCGGGATGTGCTCGCCAGTGGTGAATTCCTTGTTTCCCGGGTGCACGACGGTCTGCTTGCCACCACGGCCATGGTGCAGCACCGGCTCGTCGATGTCGCGGCCAGGGATGCTGATCTGCTCGCCATGCTCCATGTCCGTAATGGAACGACGGCTGACCGCCTCTTCGACGGCTTTCTTGATGTGGTCACGGTAACGCCGCAGGAAACGCTGGCGGTTCACCGTGCTCTTGTTCTTGCCATTCAGGCGTCGGTCGATCACATAGCTCATAGGTGACCCTCTGGGCAGCTTCAAGTGGAGAGCTACAAGCTGCAAGTAGAAGCGGTCGCCCGGAACCCGGAGTTCACGTGCTTCTGTCTTGCAGCTCGTCGCTTGCGGCTTGTGGCTGCGCTACTGTGATTTACGGACCCGCAGGTACCACTCGGAAAGCAGGCGTACCTGTTTGTCGGTGTAGCCACGTTCGACCATGCGTGTAACGAAGTCGTTGTGTTTTTGCTGGTCCTCCTTGCTGGCCTTGGCATTGAAGCTGATGACTGGCAGCAGGTCTTCGGTGTTGGAGAACATTTTTTTCTCGATAACCACCCGCAGCTTCTCGTAGCTGAGCCAAGTCGGGTTCTTGCCGTTGTTGTTGGCCCGGGCGCGCAGCACGAAGTTGACGATTTCGTTGCGGAAATCCTTCGGATTGCTGATGCCCGCCGGTTTTTCGATTTTTTCCAGCTCCTCGTTGAGCGCCACGCGGTTGAGGATTTCGCCTGTTTCCGGGTCCCGGTATTCCTGGTCCTGGATCCAGAAATCGGCGTACAGCACGTAACGATCGAAAATGTTCTGACCGTATTCGCTGTAGGACTCCAGGTAGGCTGTCTGGATCTCCTTGCCGATGAACTCGATATAACGCGGAGCCAGGTATTCCTTGAGGAAGCGCAGGTACCGCTCACGGGTTTCAGCCTGGAACTGCTCCTGCTCGATCTGCTGTTCAAGTACATAAAGCAGATGGACCGGGTTGGCGGCAATTTCGTGAGGGTCGAAGTTGAAGACCTTGGACAGGATCTTGAATGCGAAACGGGTGGAAAGACCATTCATGCCTTCGTCCACGCCCGCGTTGTCGCGGTATTCCTGGATCGACTTGGCCTTCGGATCGGTGTCCTTGAGGTTTTCCCCGTCATAGACGCGCATTTTCGAGTAGATATTGGAGTTTTCCGGCTCCTTGAGGCGCGACAGCACGGTGAACTGGGCCAGCATCTTCAGCGTATCGGGGGCGCAATGGGCCTTGGACAGCGAACTGTTGAACAACAGCTTGTCGTAGATTTTTATCTCATCGGTCACCCGCAGGCAGTACGGCACCTTGACGATGTAGATCCGGTCGATGAAGGCTTCGTTGTTCTTGTTGTTGCGGAAGGTATGCCATTCCGACTCGTTGGAGTGGGCCAGCAGGATGCCGCTGAACGGAATCGCCCCCAGCCCTTCGGTGCTGTTGTAGTTGCCTTCCTGGGTGGCAGTCAGGAGTGGGTGCAGCACCTTGATGGGCGCCTTGAACATCTCGACGAATTCCATCAGGCCCTGGTTGGCCCGGCACAGCGCGCCCGAATAGCTATAGGCGTCGGCGTCGTTCTGAGGGAATTCCTCCAGTTTGCGAATATCGACCTTACCCACCAGGGCAGAGATATCCTGGTTGTTTTCATCCCCGGGCTCGGTCTTGGCCACGGCGATCTGGTTAAGGATCGAGGGGTAGAGCTTGACCACCCGGAACTGGCTGATATCGCCGCCGAACTCGGCCAGGCGCTTGGTAGCCCATGGCGACATGATGGTATTGAGATAGCGCCGGGGAATACCAAAGTCTTCCTCGAGAATCGCGCCGTCTTCGGTAGCGTTGAACAGCCCCAGTGGGGACTCGAACACCGGCGAACCCTTGATGGCATAGAAGGGCACTTTTTCGATCAGTTGCTTGAGCTTCTCGGCCAAGGACGATTTACCGCCACCGACAGGGCCGAGCAGATAGAGGATTTGTTTTTTCTCCTCCAGGCCTTGGGCGGCGTGGCGGAAATAGGAAACGATCTGTTCGATGCATTCTTCCATCCCGTGGAAGTCCGCAAAGGCCGGATAGCGGCGAATCACCTTGTTGGAAAAGATCCGCGAGAGCCTCGAGTTGGTCGAGGTATCCAGCAGTTCCGGTTCTCCGATTGCCAGCAACAGACGCTCCGCGGCCGATGCGTAGGCACTGCGGTCCTGCTTGCAGAGTTCGAGGTATTCCTGCAGCGAGTACTCCTCCTGCCGCGTGGACTCGAAACGTTGCTGGAAGTGGCTAAAAATACTCATGACGTCACCTCGCTCGATACGTGGAGCCGGTGTCGGATCAATCAGTCGATGCTGGACAGCCGCTGGGAACCCAGTTGCCGTTTACCCCCCAGAATGCTCTCAAGCAGGTAGCTCCTGAAAGCTGACTCCCGATGACCCGCGCGCCGGTGTACCGGCTCTCCCCTGTTTTGGATGGCCTGAGGCTAAGGATAGTTCGGAATCCGAGAGGTAAAGGTGGAATACGTAATTAGTTATGGCAGACCGTTCGTCTGCCATCGCCCAAGCCCGCGGTTCTCGTGGGCTTGGCTGTCATAAAAAATTATTCAGGAGTGCCTTGCGCTGTTTCGTCAGGATAAGTCGTGCGCCACAGCTCAAAACCGCCGTCCAGGCTGTAGACATCGCTGAAGCCCTGGCTGATCAGATAGGCGGCAGCGCTTTGGCTGGAGTTGCCGTGATAGCAGACCACGACGGTAGGCGCATCGAGGTCGGCGGCTTGGATAAAGGCATGAAGGGACTGGTTGTCCAGATGCTTGGAACCCTTGACATGCAAAGCCGCAAAGGTGGCTGGGTCGCGCACATCGACGACGACGGCACCCTGTTCACGCAGGGCCTGGGCTTGTTCGGGAGAGATGCGTTTGAATTCGGTCATACGGGACTCCTGTGGCCTTAATTGCAAAGCCGATCAAATGGCAGTGCCGGCCGGCAATGATGCAGTGGTCGGTTGATGGGGTCTGGCATACCCCTTCTCGTCGCAATCGCAGCGCAGCAACTCGCCGCTGTCGACGTTCATCAGTGTCAGCGCGCTGCCCCAGACACAGCCGGTGTCGAGGGCAAAGACCCCTGGCTCGTCGCTTTGGCCTTCGAGCGCGGCCCAATGGCCGAAGACGATCCGCAAGTGGCGGGTCTTGCGCTCCTTGTGCTTGAACCAGGGCGCATAACCGGGCGGGGCGGTCTCGATGCCTTCCTTGCCCTTGAGATCAAGCTTGCCATCACGGGTGCAGAAGCGCATCCGGGTGAAATAATTGGTAATGACCCTGAGGCGGGCGGCGCCGGTGAGGTCGTTGTCCCACTTCACCGGTTCGTTGCCGTACATGCCATCCAGGTAAGGGCCGAACAGGTTGTCATCGCGCAATGCCTGTTCCACTTCGCCTGCGCATTTAAGCGCCTTGCGCAAGGACCATTGGGGCGGAATGCCGGCATGCACCAGCGCCAGGTTGCGCGCCTCGTCGTAGTGCATGAGCTTCTGCTGGCGCAGCCATTCGAGCAGCTCGACGCAATCAGGCGCGTCGAGAATTTCCTTCAGGGTATCGGACTTCTTCAGGCGCTCGATGTTCTGCCAGGCCGCCAGCAGGTGCAGGTCATGATTACCCAGCACGCAGACCAGCGAATCGCGGATGCCGTAGAGGAAGCGCAAGGTTTCAAGCGATTGCGGCCCCCGGTTGACCAGGTCGCCCACCAGCCAGAGGGTGTCTTTGCGTGGGTCGAAGGCGACCCGCTCCAGCAGGCACTTGAGCGGGTCGAGACAGCCTTGCAGGTCGCCGACCGCATACGTGGCCATCAGTGCAACGCTCCGGGCACCGCCAGCCGAAAGGGCTTGATGATGGCATCGAAGCGTTTGCCGTCCTCGGCCAGCATCTGGTAGGTGCCCTGCATGGTGCCGACCTTGGTCGTCATCACGGTGCCGCTGCTGTAGCTGTGGCTCTGGCCGGCGTCGATCAACGGTTGCTGGCCGACCACGCCCTCGCCGCGGACTTCTTCGACGTGCCCGTCGCCGTCGGTGATGATCCAGTGCCGTGACAGTAGCCGGGCTGGCAACGAGCCGTTGTTGCGCACGGTGATGGTGTAGGCAAAGGCGAAGCGGTTGTGCTCGGGTTGCGACTGTTCAGCGAGGAAGCGGGTGGCGACGCTGACGTCGACCTGGTAACGGGGATCGGACATGCAAAAAGGCCTTGGAAGCGGGACGCGGGCGTAACTGAGGGAATCAGTCTAGGCCAAGTATCGGGTAGTAGACCAGACTGGCGTACTGCCCGATAGCGACCATTGAACGTCAGATGGCGTCGGTATTTGGCGCAACCTGTTCGCTGAGCTTGTCGGCCAGGCGGACGAAGGCTGCGAGGTCCAGTTGCTCCGGACGCAGGCTGCCATCGACGCCGGCGGCTTCGATTTCGGCACTGCTGAGCAATAGTTTCAGGGTGTTGCGCAGGGTTTTACGGCGCTGGTTGAACGCTTCGCGTACCAGACGCTCCAGCAGGCGATGGTCCTTGGCGGGATGCGGCAGGACCGCATGGGGCACAAGTCGGACGATGGCGGAGTCGACTTTCGGCGGCGGATTGAACGCACCGGGACCTACGTTGAACAGATGATCAACCCGGCAATGGTACTGGACCATGATCGACAAACGCCCCCAGTCACCTCCGCCAGGCCCGGCAGCGAGACGCTCGACCACTTCTTTCTGCAGCATGAAGTGCATGTCGCGGATCAGGCCGGCATTGTTCAGCAGGTGAAAAATCAACGGCGTGGAGATGTTGTACGGCAGGTTGCCCACGACTCGAAGGCTGTTCGGCGCGGCATTCAGGCTGTTGAAGTCGAATTTCAGCGCATCGCCCTGATGCAGGTTGAAATTGCTCTTGCCGGCGAACTGCTGGTTGAGAATCGGCACCAGATCCTTGTCCAGCTCCACCACGTCCAGTTGCGCGCCGCTGTCGAGCAACCCTTCGGTCAGTGCGCCCTGGCCCGGCCCGATCTCAAGCATACGGTCATCGGGCTTGGCATTGATGGAGCGCAGGATGCGGTCGATAACGCCGGCGTCATGCAGGAAGTTCTGGCCGAAGCGCTTGCGCGCGCGGTGTTGGTATTGCTCGGTCATAAATGGGTCTCGGCCATCTGGTAGGCGGTTTCCAGCGCGACTTGCAGGCTCCCGGTGTCGATCCTGCCGCTGCCAGCCAAATCCAGGGCGGTGCCGTGATCCACGGATGTGCGGATGATCGGCAGGCCCAGGGTCACGTTGACCGCCGCACCGAAGCCTTTGTATTTCAGCACGGGCAGGCCCTGGTCGTGGTACATCGCCAGCACCGCGTCGCAGTGCTCCAGATATTTGGGGGTAAACAGAGTGTCGGCAGGCAGCGGGCCACGCAGGTCCATGCCCTCGCTGCGCAAGCGCTCCAGTGTGGGTTCGATGATGTCGATTTCTTCACGGCCCAGATGCCCACCTTCGCCGGCATGCGGATTCAGACCGCACACCAGGATGCGGGGCCGGGCGATGCCGAATTTGTGCTGGAGGTCGGCGTGCAATATCCGCGTAACGCGTTCGAGGCGCTCCGGGGTAATGGCAGCGGCGATGTCTCGCAGCGGCAGGTGAGTGGTGACCAGGGCCACGCGAAGGCCTCGGGTGGCGAGCATCATCACCACTTGCGGGGTATGGGTCAGGTCGGCCAGGAATTCGGTGTGTCCGGAAAAATGGATGCCGGACTCGTTGATCACGCCTTTGTGCACCGGCGCGGTGATCATGCCGGCGAAAGCCCCGTCCAGGCAGCCTTGGCCGGCGCGGGTCAGCGTCTGCAGCACGAACGCTGCGTTGGCCTTATCGAGTCGGCCTGCGGTGACAGGGGCGCCCAACGGTGTATCCCATACATACAGGCTACCGGCGGGAGCGGGGGCATCCGGCCAGGCGTTCGGCGTTACTGGCAACAGGTCGACGGCCACCCCCAACTGCGCAGCCCGCTCGAAGAGCAGGTCGCGGCTGGTGACAGCAATCAGAGGGTGTGGCTGGACTTGCGAGGCGAGCAGCAGGCACAGGTCGGGACCGATGCCGGCAGGCTCGCCGGGAGTCAGCGCGAAACGCTTGGGTTTCACTGCGCTGCCTGGTCTGCACCAGGGAGTTTGATCTCGACGTAGGCTTCGTCGCGAATCTGACGCAGCCAGGTTTGCAACTCTTCGTCGTACTTGCGGTTACGCAATACCGTCATCGCCTGTTGTTCGCGCGCCTGGGTGGTGCTGTCGGTGGCGCGACGGCCAAGGACTTCCAGGACGTGCCAGCCATAAGGGCTCTTGAACGGCTTCGACAGCTGGCCTTGCGGTGTTTCGGCCATGACCTGGCGGAACTCGGGAACCAGCGCGTTCGGGTCGACCCAGTTCAGGTCGCCGCCGTTCAGGGCCGAGCCCGGGTCTTCCGAGAAGCTCTTCGCCAGCTCGGCGAAGTCTTCGCCGGAGGTGATGCGTTCGTACAGTTTCTCAGCCAGACGCTTGGTCTCGGCTTCGCTGCGGATCTCGCTTGGCTTGATCAGGATATGACGAACATGTACTTCGTCACGCACCTGGGTACCGCCACCGCGTTTTTCCAGCAGCTTTAGGATGATGAAGCCGCCAGGCGTGCGGGCTGGCTGGGTGATGTCGCCGACGGACATGGTGCTCAGCTCGCGATCGAACGGCGGCGGCAGCTGGGCGGCCTTGCGCCAGCCCATGTCGCCGCCTTCCAGGGCGTTTTCACTGGCCGAACGGGCTACCGCCATCTGGCCGAAGTCGGCGCCTTGCTTGAGCTGCTGGTAGATGTCCATTGCCTGGCGATAAGCGCTCTGGATCGCTTCCGAATTGGCGCTTTCCGGCGTGGGAATCAGGATGTTTGCCAGGTGCAATTCTTCGGAAAGCTGCATCTTGCCAAGGTCGGAAGCGAGGAAGTTCTTCACTTCCTGCTCGGACACCTGGATGCGTTCGGCGACGCGGCGCTGACGTACACGGCTGATGACCATCTCGCGACGGATCTGGTCGCGGGCGTCGTCAAACGACAGGCCATCGCGCGCCAGGGCAGCGCGGAACTGGTCGACGGTCATGTTGTTGCGCTGGGCAATGGTGCCGACGGCCTGGTTCAGTTCTTCATCGGTGATGCGGATGCCGGAACGCTCGCCGATCTGCAATTGCAGGTTTTCAACGATCAGGCGCTCGAGCACCTGTTGGTCCAGCACGCCTGGTGGCGGCAAGCCACCGCCACGCTTGGCGATGGTTTGCTGAACTTCATGGACCCGCTGGTCCAGCTGGCTCTGCATGACCACGTCGTTGTCGACGATGGCCACGACTTTGTCGATGGACTGTAGGGGGG
>NZ_JBHFJB010000157.1:33848-43648 GCF_057334555.1 Pseudomonas sp. AGC41 | reverse complement strand
GCGCTACCCAGGAACAGCGCGCCCAGCATCAGCGGGCGCAGACAATCAGAAAGCTTGGTCTTCACGTTCACGATAACCTTGAATGCCTTTGTCGAGGAAGCTCTCTACCTTGGCGCCGGTGAGGCCGCCGAGTCCCTTCAGAACAATTTGGAGGAAGACGCCGTGGTCGCCTTTTTCGTTTTCCGGGGCGGCTTGACTGAATTCTTCATAGTCGACCCAGTAACGGTTGATCAGGCGCAGTTTCCAGCAGCAGTTGTCGTATTCGAAACCACCGAAGGCTTCCAGGGTGCGGTTGCGGTTGTAGTCATACTGCCAGCGGCTGATTGCGTTCCACTGCGGCACGATCGGCCAGATGACCGAGAAGTCGTGCTGTTTGATCTTGTAGTAGTCCTTCACGTAGCCAGGGGTGCCCGGCGTACCGTAGTCGCCGCCGCCTACTTGCCATTGACCGGTAGTCTGGTCATAGCGCACCAGGTCGTTGCGATAACGATAACCGGCGTTGATAACCTTGTTCGGGTTGTCTTCTGGCTGGTAGTGGAACATGGCGCTACCCGAGCGCGGGCTATGAGTGTCCGGGTCCCAGTTGTAATCGGCCGTTGTGCGCCAATCACGGTTCCAGCGGTATTCATATTCCAGTGCGTAAGGCGAAACGCTTGACTGCGCGTCTTCACGAGTCCTGGCGTCAATACCTGGCAGTTGAACTTCGCGATCCTTGAAGTAAAGGGCTTGGCCGACGCTGATGCGCTGGCGTTCGAAGCCGTCTTCCTGAATCCAGCGATTGGTCACGCCCAGCGACAGCTTGTTCTCGTCGCCGACGCGGTCGGAACCGGTGAAGCGGTTGTCGCGGAACAGCGAGGAGTAACTGAACGTGCTTTCGCTGGTGTCAAAGACCGGTATGTCACTTTGATCTTTTTCCGGCACGTAGAGGTAGAACAGGCGCGGCTCCAGGGTCTGGCGATAGTTCTTGCCGAACCACTGGGTATCACGGTCGAAGTACAGGCCGCTGTCGATGCTTGCAATCGGAACGCCACGGTTCTGGCTGCTGCTGTAGGTGCCGTTCAGCCGGTCACCCTCAGCACCCTGGCCAGCGATGTCGGCTTTGCCCCTGCTGTCGAGATCCAGATCGTATTGGGTGTATTGGTACTTGAGCGAGGGCTTGATGAAACCATAGCTTGCATTCATCGGCAGGCTGACAACCGGGGCCAGATTTATCCGGTCGCCGGTAGCGCGGGCCAAGCCTCGGACGTTCTCATCCAGAAACAGCTCGGTGTTACCGTTTTCATCCGTGTAGTTGCCGTTCCTCAAATCCCTGTCAAACCGCACGAACTCGGTGTTATAGGCGAAATCCAGACCATAGGGATGCTGCGGTAGCGCACCGTTGAAGGTGATCTGCGGCAGACGATCATAAGGCGTGATATTCGAGATCGTGGCCATCTGGAAGGCCTGCGCATTCAACCGTGCGGTATAGGTATCACCGCGATAGCTGACCGCACCTTGCTGGTTCACGTAGTCCCTGGACTCAACACCGATCTGGTCGGTCTGCAGATCCTGGAAGTAATACGGATCGCTGATCTTGGTGTAGTCGACTTCCGTCATCACACGCGAATCCAGCCCACCCTTGTGCTGCCAGTTGTACATGTAGCGGGTCTTGCTGTAGTCGGTCTGCCGGGAGCGCTCGTCTTCTTCGTCGTTGAGGTACGCCGCGCCGAACTGGCCTTCGCTGGACTTGGTCAGGTAGCGGAATTCGCCTTCCATCAACAGGCCGCGCTTGCTCATGTAGCGCGGGTACAACGTGGCGTCGTAGTTCGGCGCCAGGTTGAAGTAGTACGGGGTGACCAGCATGAAGCCGGTGTCGGTGCCGCTGCCGATGGTCGGCGGCAGGAAGCCGGATTGGCGACGGTCGTCGATCGGGAAATAGATGTACGGCGTGTACAGGACCGGGAAGTCCTTGACCCGCAGCGTCACATTGGTGGCGGTACCGAAGCCGGTGGCCGGGTTCAGGGTGATGTTGTTGCCCTTGAGGGTCCAGGCGTTGCTGCCCGGCTCGCACGTGGTGTACGTACCATCCTTGAGGCGGATGATCGCGTTCTCGGCGCGCTTGGCGTACAGCGCGTTACCGCGGATGCGCGACTTGTGCATCACGTACTCGGCGTTGTCGACCTTGGCTTCGCCGGTGTCCAGCTGCACATCGGCGTGGTCGCCGACAATCAGCGCACCGTTGTCGCGAACTCGCACGTTGCCGCTCAGCTCGCCGCGGTTCTCGGCCTGGTACAGGCTGGCCTCGTCGGCCTCGACCTGCATGCTGCCCTGACGCATGACCACGTCACCGGCCAGGGTCGCCACTTGCTGCTCCTGCTCGTAGCGCGAAGCCTTGGCGCCGAGGAACGTCGGAGCGTCACTCTTGGCGGTCTTGTCGTTCATGCCGGGGCGAGACGGTTCGATGTACGCGCCCGCGCAGTACGGGCCGGTTTCAGCCAGTTGCGCAGGCGTGAGGTTCTCGCGCGGAACCCAGTCCAGGTGACTGTAGTCTGCACTGCGCGACTTCAAGCCGCGGCCCTTGGATTCGGTAACGAGCATCGGCTTATCGCCGGCAACCTCGCCCGAATCGCTGTCGGCCGGAGCACTGCCGCTGTCGGCAACCGCACTGCCTTCATGCACCGGGCGCGGCGGCAATGCAGCGGCCGGCGCCTTGGGTGAACAGTCCCAGGCACCCGAAGCGGAGACGGAGCAGTCATACTGCTGCGCCGCGACGACGAATGAAGAGGCCAGGGGTTGCAGGGCCAGCAGACTGCCGGTGACCAGCAACGGAAATTTTTTACGAAACGCGGGGGATTTCAATGCCATCTTATTAGTCCGGGCTTCCTGCGTGCCATCTGCCCGCGGTGTGGGCCGCACGCCTCTCGATGGTCTGAAAAAGATGCTGGATAATAAAGCATGACCCGCTTGACGGCTAGCGCCGTCGGAGACCCTTGCAATGCCTGACCAAGATGTACGCTTGCAACACCTGAAAGTTTGGCTCGATGAGCAGCTACCAATCCTCTTCACCCAGCAAGGCTGGGGCGCCGTACCCCCGGCCACGTTGACCGCGGCCAGCAGTGACGCGAGTTTCCGGAGGTACTTCCGCTGGCAGGGCGAGGGCCGCAGCCTGATCGTGATGGACGCGCCACCGCCCCAGGAAAACTGCAAACCGTTCGTGGATATCGCTTTTTTGCTGGCGAAATCCGGGATCAACGTGCCGAAAATTTATGCCGAAGACCTTGATCGCGGCTTTCTTTTGCTCAATGACCTGGGCAACCAGACCTATCTGGACGTGATCAACGGCGAAAATGCCGACGATCTGTTCCGCGATGCCCTGCAAGCCTTGTTGGCTTTTCAGCAACTGCCGATGGTCGCGCCGCTGCCCAGCTACGACGTCGCGTTGTTGCGTCGCGAGTTGGAGTTGTTTCCCCAGTGGTACGTCAAGCGTGAGCTGGGAATTGAGCTCGATACGGCCCAGCAAGAACTTTGGCAGCAGGCATCCGACCTGCTGATCAACAGTGCCCTGGCCCAACCGAAAGTATTGGTGCACCGCGACTACATGCCGCGCAACCTGATGCTCAGCGAGCCCAACCCCGGCGTGTTGGACTTCCAGGACGCGGTCTATGGCCCGGTGACCTACGACGTGACGTGCCTGTTCAAGGACGCCTTCCTTAGCTGGCCGGAAGAACGCGTGCGCGGCTGGCTGGAAGATTATTGGCGACAGGCCGGTTCGCTCGGCATCCCGGTCCAGCCGGATTTCGAGGATTTCCTGCGTGCCAGCGACCTGATGGGCGTGCAACGCCATCTCAAGGTGATCGGGATCTTCGCGCGCATTTGCCATCGCGATGGCAAGCCGCGTTACCTGGCTGACGTGCCGCGTTTCTTTGCCTATATAGAAGCGGTCATTGCCCGTCGTCCGGAATTGGCGCCGTTGGACAAGCTGCTCCGCAGCCTGCGCCCAGGAGCGAGCGCATGAAGGCGATGATCCTGGCGGCGGGCAAAGGCGAGCGCATGCGCCCCCTGACCCTCACTACCCCCAAACCGTTGATTCGCGTCGGCGGCATCCCGTTGATCGAGTACCACCTACGGGCATTGGCCACGGCCGGGTTCACCGAAATCGTGATCAACCATGCCTGGCTCGGTCAGCAGATCGAGGATCATCTCGGCGACGGTTCGCGGTTTGGCGTGCAGATCCGCTATTCGCCGGAGGGCGAGCCGCTGGAAACTGGCGGCGGGATTTTCCGCGCGCTGCCGCTGTTGGGTAACGAAGCGTTCGTGGTGGTCAATGGCGATATCTGGACCGATTACGATTTCAGCGTCCTGCGCCGGCCGATTTCGGGGTTGGCGCACCTGGTGCTGGTGGACAATCCGGAGCATCACCCTGAGGGCGATTTCATTCTGGCTGACGGCCAGGTTAATGAGGGCGAGCCTGGTGCCGATAAGCTGACATACAGCGGCATCGCCGTGCTGGATCCACAGCTGTTTGCCGGCTGCGCCGATGGCGCGTTCAAGCTGGCCCCGCTGTTTCGCCGCGCCATGGCCGCAGGGCAGGTCAGCGGTACACGCCTGGAAGGACGCTGGGTCGATGTGGGTACTCACGAACGTTTGTTGCAAGTCGAAAAACTGATAGAGGCGAGCTGTTGATATGTGGTGGCCAGGGACTCTGATTGGAGCCGGGGCGGGCTTTGCCATTGCCAGCATCCCGGGGGCCATGCTCGGCGCATTGTTGGGGCAGGCGCTGGATCGGCGCATGAATCTGCATGGCTGGGCCCAGGTGCGCGAGCGCCTGGGCGGGCGTCCGGCGTTGCGCAACGATGAATTGTTATTCGTATTGCTCGGACGCCTGGCGAAGATCGACGGGCGCGTGGTTGATGGGCACATCCAGCAGGCGCGTCTGGAAATGCGCGCGCTGGATCTGAGCGAACCGGCGCAACGTCGGGCTATCGCGGCCTTCAATCGGGGCAAATCGGGAAACGACCGGCTGCGTGGTTATCTGCGGCGCCTGAGTGCCCAGCCACATGCGGCTGAAGGCGTGCTCCGGGCCTGCTGGCGGATGGTCTGGGCCGATGGCCGTGCCGGTGTAGCCGAGCGTGAATTGCTCGCTCAATGGGGCAAATGGCTGGGTTGGACGCCGCAGCAGGTCCAGGCACTGGCGACGGACTATGAGCCGCAGAAGCCGGGGTTGCCCAGCAGTGGCTTGACGTATCAGGAGGCGTTGCGGCTGTTGGGGGTTTCGGCCAACAGCGAACCGTCGCAAATCAAGCGCGCTTACCGTCGCCTGATCAGTCGTCATCATCCGGACAAGATTGCCGGCAGCGGGGCGACGGCCTTGCAGGTACGCGAAGCGACCGACAAGACCCGCGAGCTGCACAACGCCTATCGATTGATTCGCGAGCGCAGGGACTTTCGCTAGTACACCCGTGGCGAGGGAGCTTGCTCCCGCTGGTGCGCGAAGCGGACCCAAGCCAGGACTAAGCGGATTACGACTGCTGCGCAGCCGAGCGGGAGCAAGCTCCCTCGCCACAGAAGCAGGCGGCAGGGTCTCACTGCTCCGGGCTCTGCGGACTCAACCACCCCCGAACCCGTCGAAACAGCTGTTCCTGCTGCGCCGTTGCGTTGGGCAACGCCTTGAGGGAAACCTGGCTGAAGCTCGACCCTTTCAGTCGTTTGCTGGCTTGCAGGCGTTCCAGGGCCGCGTTGCGATCCGTCGGCTTGTCCATATAGAAAATGTCCGCCGTTGCCAGCTTCAGGTTCGGTGTCAGCTCGGCGAGGCCGGGCTTGGCGGTGACGGGTGTCTGGGCCGCGACCATCACGAAGCGCTGGATTTGCGTGGGTTGTCTTTCGCCAAGATAGCGCGCCGCCCAATAGGCACCGGTGCCGTGGCCCAGCAGGACGATGCTGCGGGCGCTCTGTTGCTCAGCGTAGGCCAATGCCGCGTCGATACGGGCGAAAATCCGTTCGGCGTCGGCCTTGGCGGGTTCGTCGCCGGTTTCGGCGGAGGCCGGCTCCGCCGCGTCGGCCTCGCCGCCGGCGACCTGTTCGATCGGCGCTGCGGTGGTTGCGTCGGGGGCTGCAGCAGCAATGTCGGCCGGCTTGGTCTCCGGCGGTGTTTCCGCCGCGCGGGGTGCGATTACGTCGCTCTGCATGTCCGGCAGCGTAATACTCAGGCTGCTCCATTCGGCATCCGGCAGTTTTTTGCGCAGCGGGCTGATGACCTGAGGCCAGTCAGCCGTTTCGCCGGCGCCGGGAATGATGATGACCACGCCCTTGGGCTCGCTGGTATTGGCCGGCTTCCAGAGGGCAAGGAATGCGTCGCTGCCGGTTTGTAGCTGTCGCTGTTCCTGGGCTGGGACTTTTCGTGCGAGCGCCGCCGCTTCTTCCTGGCTACGCTCGAGCAAAAGCTGGCGTTCGGCCGGTTTCACCTCGGCGGGTAGACCAGCCGCGGCGGGC
Organism: Pseudomonas sp. AGC41; assembly: GCF_057334555.1. Lineage (NCBI taxonomy): Bacteria > Pseudomonadati > Pseudomonadota > Gammaproteobacteria > Pseudomonadales > Pseudomonadaceae > Pseudomonas > Pseudomonas sp. AGC41. The sequence goes on along the minus strand of NZ_JBHFJB010000157.1, from coordinate 37,180 downwards.
GCCGTTTCACCGGCCTGTACAGAAAATGCACTCGGCAGTATCAGCGACAGGCACAATGCAGGCAATGTCAGGCGGTTAACAGAGAACATCGGATATTCCATGACCAGAAGTATTTCCGGCAGCCTAATGGGTTGGTCAGTATTTGTCAGTGCGTGAGATTTCGATGATGCGTGTTTGCCTGTGGGTTATCGGCTGTCTATGGCTTCCCTTGATGGCGTGGGCTGCACCCGTGCCACAGGCGCAGACGGTGCAGTTGAGTGCGGGCCAGCGGCAATGGCTGGCGGAGCATCCGCAGTTGCGCGTCGGCCTGGTGTTGCAGGCGCCCTACGCACAGTACGACCGGCGCTTGCAGCGTCTGTCCGGCACCCATGTCGAATTGATGCAATGGCTGGGCAAGGCGTTGAACGTCGAGCTGACCTGGCGCAACTTCCAGGATGTCGCGCAACTGGAAGCCGCCGTGCGCAACGGCGAAGTGGATGTCGCGCCGGGCTTGACCCAGACCCCGGCCGGGCTGCGGCTCTGGCAGTTTTCCGATCCTTACATGCGTGTGCCGCAGTTGATCGTGGGCGAGCAGAAAAGCGCCGAAGGCGTGGAATTAGAGAAACTCGACTCCCAGGCCCGAGTGGTGGTGAGGATGCCCAGCACCACGGCCGATTACCTGCGCAGCAACTACCCGATGCTGAACTTGCAAGGCGTGCCGATGGAACGCCAGGCCCTGCAGTTGCTCTTGAGCCAGCAGGCCCGCTACGCGGTGATCGACGAGGCACAATTGGGGCGTCTGATGGTCGAGCCGGAATTTTCCGGATTGGTGGTGGTGGGTGATATCGGCCTGCCGCAATTGCTCAGGGTCGCCACGCGCCGGGACTGGCCGCAGTTGGCCGAGATCGTCGACAAGGGCTTGCAGGCGATTCCCGCCAAGGAGCTGGAGCAACTGCACAACCGCTGGATCAAGCCCAAATACCCACGCCTGACCGAGACGCCTGGCTTCTGGCAGAACCTGACCCTGCTGATGCTCGCCTTGCTGCTGTGCAGTGTCTCCATCGTGTTCTGGCAACGCCGCCAACAACGCGGGCTGGAACGTCGCCTGCGCTCGGCGCGCGAGGACATCGCCCAGCGCGCCGCCAGTGAAGAAGCCTTGCGCCTGACGCAATTTTCCATCGATCAAAGCACGGTCGGGATCCTCTGGGTGAATTGGGACAGCCATGTGCGCTACGCCAATCGTGCCGCGGAAACCATGCTGGGTTATGCGCCAGGCGCGATCATCGATCGACCGCTGATCGACTTCGAGCCGGGCCTGCACATGGACCGCTGGCTGAATTTGTGGAAGCGCGCTCGCGCCAGCGAAGACGGACCGCAGAGTTTCGAAACCGAATGCGTGCGGGCCGATGGCAGTATCCTGCCGGCGGACGTTTCCCTGAGTTTCCTGCGTTTTCGTGACGCGGAATACCTGGTGGTCTACCTCAATGACGTGACCGAGCGTCGCCGCGCGCTGGCGGCATTGCGAGAGAGCGAGGCGCGGCTGCAGGGCATCGCCGCCAACGTACCGGGCCTGGTCTTTCGCCTGGAGCGGGCACCGGTGACCGGCCAGATCGACTTTGCCTATATCAGCGAAGGCAGCGAAAGCCTGGTGGGCTACTCCCCCGCGGTACTGGCCCGCAGCGATACCGGGCTGCGCAGCCTGGTGCACCCGCAAGACAAGGCCGATTACCACCGCACCCAGGACCAGGCGCTGGACAGTGACAGCGATTGGTCTTGGCAAGGCCGCATCCTGACTCGCGAAGGCCAGGAACGCTGGGCCGAGATCAAGGCGATCACGCGTCGTCTCGAGGACGGCGCCTATGTCTGGGACGGCATTGTCTGGGACATCACCGAAAGCAAGCGCATCGAGTTGGAGCTGGCCAGTTCCCGGGAGCAGTTACGTGAACTGTCGGCGCACCTGGAAAGCGTGCGAGAAGAAGAAAAGGCGCGCATTGCCCGGGAAGTCCACGACGAGCTGGGGCAAATGCTCACGGTGTTGAAACTCGAGACGTCCATGTGTGAACTGGCCTACGCACAACTTGACTCGGGCCTGCAAGAGCGGCTCAACAGCATGAAGCGCCTGATTGCCCAGTTGCTCCAGTTGGTGCGGGACGTGGCGACGGCGTTGCGCCCGCCGATCCTCGATGCCGGAATTGCCTCGGCCATCGAATGGCAGGCCCGCCGTTTCGAGGCGCGCACACAGATTCCGTGCCTGGTGCAGGTGCCGGACAACCTGCCGGCGTTGAGCGACGCCAAGGCCATCGGCCTGTTCCGGATTCTCCAGGAAGCGCTGACCAATGTGATGCGCCATGCCCAAGCGCATACTGTGGAACTGACGCTGGTACGCGAGGGCGACCAGTTGTGCCTGACGATCAGTGACGACGGTGTAGGATTTATTGCCGATACGGGGCGGCCAACCTCCTTCGGTCTGGTCGGCATGCGTGAGCGCGTGTTGATCATGGGCGGGCAACTGACACTGGAGAGTGAGCCGGGCGAGGGCACGACCCTGGCGGTACGGGTGCCGTTGGACAAGCCGCACCTTGGATGACCTGCACCAAACCTGTGGGCGCGAGCTTGCCCGCACATGAGATTCTGAATCTGGAGAAGCGCCGTGATCCGTGTACTGGTAGCCGAAGACCACACCATCGTCCGCGAAGGCATCAAGCAATTGATCGGCCTGGCCAAGGATCTGCTGGTGGCGGGGGAGGCGAGCAATGGCGAACAGCTGCTCGAGACCCTGCGACACGTGCCTTGCGAAGTGGTACTGCTGGATATTTCCATGCCGGGCGTCAACGGCCTTGAGGCAATCCCACGGATCCGTGCGCTGAACAACCCGCCGGCCATCCTGGTGTTGTCGATGCATGACGAGGCGCAAATGGCCGCCCGGGCCCTGAAAGTCGGCGCCGCTGGCTACGCGACCAAGGACAGCGACCCCGCCTTGCTGCTCATGGCGATCCGCAAGGTCGCGGCGGGCGGACGCTACATTGACCCGGACCTTGCCGACCGCATGGTCTTCGAAGTGGGCCTGACCGACACACGACCGCTGCACTCCCTGCTGTCGGAGCGTGAATTCTCGGTTTTCGAACGCCTGGCCCAGGGCGCCAACGTCAATGACATCGCCCAGCAATTGGCCTTGAGTAGCAAGACCATCAGCACCCACAAGGCGCGGCTGATGCAGAAACTCAACATCACCTCGTTGGCCGAGCTGGTGAAATACGCGATGGAGCACAAGTTGCTCTAAGCCTCCCCCATCCCCCTGTGGGAGCGAGCCTGCTCGCGAAAGCGTCGGACCCTTCAGCATCGATGTTGAATGC
>NZ_JBHFJB010000157.1:28918-33752 GCF_057334555.1 Pseudomonas sp. AGC41 | reverse complement strand
CTCCCACAGGGTGCTTGTGTTGGCATATCCATTTGCGACACACCCCAACACTGCTTTTGCCCCTGCTTGCAGCTCGCCGCTTGAAACTCACCGCCGCACTTATCCAATCCCGCCATCCTTGTAGGGCAATCCCTACCCCGACGCTTCCATATGGCTGAGGCGATTCTCTCCTGCGGCCCGATTTGCGTGGGTCTCGGGCTCCACTAGGCTTGACTCACAAGCAGTCATCAATACAAAAGGTGCGGGTATGAGCCAGGTGGATTCAAGCGCGGGGGCCAGTGATGTGCTGGTCAGCTTTCGTGGTGTGCAGAAGAGCTACGACGGCGAGAACCTGATCGTCAAGGACCTCAACCTGGACATTCGCAAAGGCGAATTCCTGACCCTGCTCGGGCCTTCCGGCTCCGGCAAGACCACCAGCCTGATGATGCTCGCAGGCTTCGAGACCCCGACCGCCGGCGAGATCCAGCTCGCCGGGCGCTCCATCAACAACGTGCCGCCGCACAAGCGCGATATCGGCATGGTGTTCCAGAACTATGCCCTGTTCCCGCACATGACCGTCGCCGAAAACCTGGCATTCCCGCTGACCGTCCGTGGCCTGAACAAAAGCGACGTGGGCGATCGGGTCAAGCGTGTCTTGAGCATGGTCCAACTGGACACCTTCGCCCAACGTTATCCGGCGCAGTTGTCCGGCGGCCAGCAACAGCGCGTGGCTCTGGCCCGGGCGCTGGTATTCGAGCCGCAACTGGTGCTGATGGACGAGCCTCTCGGCGCACTGGACAAGCAACTGCGCGAACACATGCAGATGGAAATCAAACACCTGCACCAGCGCCTGGGCGTGACCGTGGTCTACGTGACGCACGACCAGGGCGAAGCCCTGACCATGTCCGACCGCGTGGCGGTGTTCCACCAGGGCGAGATCCAGCAGATCGCCCCGCCGCGCACACTCTATGAAGAGCCGAAGAACACTTTCGTCGCCAACTTCATCGGCGAGAACAACCGCCTCAACGGCCGCCTGCACAGTCACACCGGTGACCGTTGCGTGGTGGAGCTGGGACGGGGCGAAAAGGTCGAGGCCCTGGCGGTCAATGTCGGCAAGCCCGGCGAACCCGTGACCTTGTCGATCCGCCCGGAGCGGGTGAGCCTCAACGGCGCCAGCGAACAATGTATCAACCGCTTCTCAGGGAGGGTGGCGGAATTCATCTATCTGGGCGACCACGTCCGGGTTCGCCTCGAAGTCTGCGGCAAGAACGACTTCTTCGTGAAACAACCGATTGCCGAGCTCGACCCCGGGCTTGCTGTCGGGGACGTGGTTCCGCTTGGCTGGCAGGTCGAGCACGTACGCGCGCTCGATCCGCTTCTAGAGGCGAATTGATCGCCCCCAGCTGTACCAACACCAACCCTGCACGTGGAGAGAACAATAAATGTTGAGATCCCTGAAGTTCACAGCCCTGACACTGGGCATGATGGGTGCGGCAAGCGCGATGGCGGCGGGCCCGGACCTGACCGTGGTGTCTTTCGGCGGGGCGAACAAGGCGGCTCAGGTCAAAGCCTTCTACGCACCGTGGGAAGCGGCCGGCAACGGCAAGATCGTGGCTGGCGAATACAACGGCGAAATGGCCAAGGTCAAGGCCATGGTCGACACCAAGAGCGTCTCGTGGGACCTGGTGGAAGTCGAGTCGCCGGAATTGTCCCGTGGCTGCGACGAAGATATGTTCGAGCAACTCGATCCGGCCCTGTTCGGCAAGGCCGAAGATTACGTCAAGGGCGCCATCCAGCCTTGCGGCGTGGGCTTCTTCGTGTGGTCAACCGTGCTGGCCTACAACGCCGACAAACTGAAGACCGCGCCGACCAGTTGGGCGGATTTCTGGGACACCAAGCAATTCCCGGGCAAGCGCGGCCTGCGCAAAGGCGCCAAGTACACCCTGGAATTCGCCCTGATGGCCGACGGCGTGGCGCCGAAAGACGTCTACAAGGTGCTGGCCGGCAAGGATGGCCAGGATCGCGCCTTCAAGAAGCTCGACGAGCTCAAGCCGAACATCCAGTGGTGGGAAGCCGGTGCCCAGCCACCGCAATATCTCGCTTCCGGTGACGTGGTCATGAGCTCGGCCTACAACGGCCGGATCGCCGCGGTACAGAAAGAGAGCAACCTGAAAGTGGTGTGGAACGGCGGCATCTACGACTTCGACGCCTGGGCCATCCCGCGTGGCCTGGACAAGACCCGCGCCGAAGCTGCAAAAAAATTCATCGCCTTCTCGGTGGCGCCGCAGCAGCAGAAGACCTACTCGGAAAACATCGCCTACGGTCCGGCGAATACCCAGGCCGTGCCATTGCTGGCCAAGGACGTGCTGAAAGACATGCCGACCACCCCGGAAAACATCGCCAACCAGGTGCAGATCGACGTCAGCTTCTGGGCTGACAACGGCGAGCAACTGGAGCAGCGCTTCAACTCCTGGGCGGCGAAGTAACCCACGTCATCCTGTGAGGCGAGGCTTTTGTGGCGAGGGAGCTTGCTCCCGCTTGAGTGCGCAGCACTCACAAGATAGGCATTGCCGACAAATTTTGGGGCCGCTTCGCCCGAGGCGTCGGACCGGCCCAGCGGGAGCAAGCTCCCTCGCCACGACCACGCGTACCACAGGTTGCGGTTTCAAAAGAACAGAGGCGGCTCGCCGCCCCTGTAACGATCAAAGAGATTTGCGGAGTTCGCCATGGCCATCGCCGTTCCACTGAACGCGGGCACCAGCCCCACCCTCAAGCAGCGGCTCAAGCGCGCCGAGCGGCTCAACCGCTGGAAGGCCCAGGCCCTGATCGCGCCGCTGGTGCTGTTTTTGCTGCTGGTGTTTTTGGTGCCGATCGTCGCGCTGCTGTTCAAAAGCGTCAGCAACCCGGAAGTGGTAGGCGCCATGCCACGCACGGTCGCTGCCGTTGCCGCATGGGACGGACGCGGTTTGCCCGGCGAGCCGGTGTACAAGGCTGCCAGTGAAGACTTGGCCGAAGCCCGCAAGAATCAGACCCTGGGCGATTTGTCCAAGCGCCTGAACATGGAACTGGCCGGCTACCGCAGCCTGCTGACCAAGACTGCTCGCGCGCTGCCGTTCGCCACCGAGCCGGCCTCTTATAAAGAAGCACTGGAAAGCCTCGACGAACGCTGGGGTGATCCCGCGTACTGGCAGGTGATCCGGCGCAACACCAGCAATGTCACGCCTTACTACCTGCTGGCGGCGGTCGATCACCGCATCGACGATCTCGGTGAGCTGGCCCCGGCCACCCCCGACCAGGCGATCTACCTGGATATTTTCACCCGGACTTTCTGGATGGGCCTGGTGATTACCGCCATCTGTCTGGTGCTCGCCTATCCGCTGGCCTATCTGCTGGCGAACCTGCCGTCACGCCAGAGCAACCTGTTGATGATCCTCGTGCTGTTGCCGTTCTGGACCTCGATCCTGGTGCGGGTGGCGGCGTGGATTGTGCTGCTGCAGTCGGGCGGATTGATCAACAGCGCGCTGATGGCCATGGGCGTCATCGATAAACCGCTGGAGCTGGTGTTCAACCGCACCGGCGTCTACATCTCCATGGTCCACATCCTGTTGCCGTTCATGATCCTGCCGATCTACAGCGTGATGAAGGGCATCTCGCCCACTTACATGCGCGCGGCGATCTCCCTGGGCTGTCACCCGTTCGCCAGTTTCTGGCGGGTGTATTTCCCGCAGACCTACGCCGGCGTAGGTGCGGGCTGCCTGTTGGTGTTCATCCTCGCCATCGGCTACTACATCACCCCGGCACTGCTGGGCAGCCCGAACGACCAGATGGTCAGCTACTTTGTCGCGTTCTACACCAACACCAGTATCAACTGGGGCATGGCCACGGCGCTCGGCGGATTGCTGTTGCTGGCGACCATCGTGCTTTATCTGATTTACAGCTGGCTGGTAGGCGCCAGTCGCCTGCGCCTGAGCTAAGGGGAGATCGAAATGCTGAGTCCTTACATGTCCCCCGTCGAACGGGTGTGGTTCTACAGCTTGCGCATACTCTGCGGGCTGATCCTGTTGTTCCTGATCCTGCCGGTGCTGGTGATCATTCCGTTGTCGTTCAACTCGGGCAGTTTCCTGGTCTATCCGCTGCAGGGTTTTTCGCTGCAGTGGTACCACGATTTCTTCGCTTCGGCCGAATGGATGCGGGCGCTGAAGAACAGCATCATCGTGGCCCCGGCGGCAACGCTGTTGGCGATGATCTTCGGTACGCTGGCGGCGATCGGCCTGACCCGTGGCGACTTTCCGGGCAAGGCGCTGGTGATGGCCCTGGTGATTTCGCCCATGGTGGTGCCGGTGGTGATCATCGGTGTCGCGAGCTACCTGTTTTTCGCGCCATTGGGGATGGGCAACAGCTTCTTCTCGCTGATCATCGTCCACGCGGTGCTCGGCGTGCCGTTCGTCATCATCACCGTCTCGGCGACCTTGCAAGGGTTCAACCACAACCTGGTTCGCGCTGCTGCCAGCCTCGGGGCTTCGCCATTGACCACGTTCCGTCGCGTGACCTTGCCGTTGATCGCGCCGGGCGTCATCTCCGGCGCATTGTTCGCCTTCGCGACTTCGTTTGATGAAGTGGTGGTGACCCTGTTCCTGGCCGGCCCGGAGCAAGCGACCCTGCCACGGCAGATGTTCAGCGGTATCCGCGAGAACCTCAGCCCGACCATCGCCGCTGCGGCCACGTTGTTGATCGCCTTCTCGGTGATCCTGCTGCTGACGCTGGAATGGCTGCGTGGGCGTAGCGAGAAGCTGCGTACAACCCAAGTCTGACGCACGCTTTAGAACTTGTGTGGGGGGGGGGGGGGGGGGGGGGG
>NZ_JBHFJB010000157.1:26349-28867 GCF_057334555.1 Pseudomonas sp. AGC41 | reverse complement strand
CCCCCCCCCCCCCCCCCCCCCCCCCCCACATCCGCTCCTCGGTGCATTCATAAGCTGAATGACAGACCACCCCTCAATACCGAGCTATCCTTGTGCCAGCCCCCACTCGAACAAGAGGCCGCGCACATGAGTCTTTCCTCATTCAAGATCGCCCATAAACTGATCACCGGCGCCGCTGCCATCGAGCAACTGGCGGCGGAGCTGACCCGGCTGGATGTCGATAACCCGCTGATCGTCACGGACGCGGCGCTGGTCAAGTCCGGTACCGTGGAGTTGGCGCTGCAGCATCTGGGCGGGCGCAACTACGAAATTTTCGACCGGGTCATGCCCGATCCGGAAATCGCCATCGTCGAAGACTGTATGCAAGCCTACCGCGACGGCGGGCATGACGGCCTGATCGGCCTGGGCGGTGGCAGCGCTATCGACATTGCCAAGTGCGTGGGCGTTTATGCCGGTTACCACGGTGAGTTGCAGGATATGTTCGGTGTCGATCAGGTGCCGCGCAAAGGCCCGCCCATGATCGCCATTCCCACTACTGCCGGTACCGGTTCGGAAGTCACCAACGTAGCGATCCTCTCTGACAAGGCCGCGCAGCTGAAAAAGGGCATCGTCAGTGATTACCTGCTGCCGGACGTGGCGCTGGTCAGCCCGCAGATGACCCTGACGTGTCCGCGCAGCGTGACCGCCGCCAGCGGCGTTGATGCGTTGGTGCACGCCATCGAGTCGTACCTGTCACTCAACGCCTCGCCGATCACCGATGCCCTGGCCATTGGCGCGATCAAGCTGATCACCCGCGCCTTGCCCAAGGCCTACGCCAACCCGTCTCACTTGCAGGCCCGTGAAGACATGGCCACCGCCAGCCTGATGGCCGGCATGGCGTTCGGCAATGCCGGGGTCGGCGCCGTGCATGCGCTCGCCTATCCGCTGGGTGGGCGTTTCCATGTCTCCCATGGCGTCGCCAACGCATTGTTGCTGCCGTATGTCATGCACTGGAACAAGATGGCCTGCGTCGAACGGATGCGCGATATTGCCGAAGCCATGGGCATCAAGACGGCTCATTTGAGTGATATCGAAGCCGCGGACGAGGCCGTGGAGGCCATGGCCGCGTTGTGTGCCGCGGTGGAAGTTCCCAAGGGGCTGAGTGGCCTGGGCGTCACCGAGGAGGTGATTCCGTCCATGGCGGCGGAGGCGGCGGGTATAGAGCGGCTGATGCGCAACAACCCGCGCAAGCTGAGCGCCGGCGATATCGAGAAGATCTACCGAGCGGCGTATTGATCGTGCGTCACGGTGGGCGCGCCAAATCTTGAGGTATACAATGCGCGCCATCGTGATTTCGCTCAAAACAGGTGCGTCATGCAGCCCTTCGCTATTGCTCCGTCGATTCTCTCCGCCGACTTCGCCCGCCTGGGCGAGGAAGTGGATAACGTTCTGGCCGCCGGGGCCGACATCGTCCACTTCGATGTCATGGACAACCACTACGTACCCAACCTGACCATCGGCCCGATGGTCTGCGCGGCGCTGCGCAAATACGGCATCACCGCACCAATCGATGCGCACCTGATGGTCAGTCCGGTGGATCGCATCGTCGGTGATTTCATCGAGGCCGGTGCCACCTACATTACCTTTCACCCGGAAGCCACGCTGCACGTCGACCGCTCCCTGCAACTGATCCGCGAAGGCGGCTGCAAGGCCGGCCTGGTGTTCAACCCGGCCACGCCCCTGGACGTACTCAAGTACGTGATGGACAAGGTCGACATGGTGCTGCTGATGAGCGTCAACCCGGGTTTCGGCGGGCAGAAGTTCATTCCGGGCACGCTCGACAAGCTGCGCGAAGCCCGCGCCCTGATCGATGCCTCGGGCCGGGATATCCGCCTGGAAATCGACGGCGGCGTGAACGTGAACAACATCCGCGAAATCGCCGCGGCCGGTGCCGACACCTTTGTCGCCGGTTCGGCGATCTTCAACGCACCGGACTACCAGGCAGTCATCGAGAAGATGCGCGCCGAACTGGCCCTGGCACGTCCATGAGCGGCTTCGAGCAGCTGTTTCCCGGCAGCCTGCCGCGTCTGGTGATGTTCGACCTCGACGGCACGCTCGTCGATTCGGTCCCGGACCTGGCGGCCGCCGTGGACAATATGCTGCTCCAGCTCGGGCGTCCGCCTGCCGGCATCGACGCGGTGCGCCAGTGGGTCGGCAACGGCGCGCCGATGCTGGTGCGCCGCGCCCTGGCCAATCACATTGATGCCCAGGGCGTTGATGAGGCCGAGGCCGAGCGGGCACTGGAACTGTTCAACGAAGCCTATGAGGGCAACCACGAATTGACCGTGGTTTATCCGGGCGTGCGCTCCACCCTCAAATGGTTGCACAAGCAGGGCGTGGAAATGGCGCTGATCACCAACAAGCCGGAGCGTTTTGTCGCGCCGCTGCTGGACCAGATGAAGATCGGCCGTTATTTCCGCTGGATCATCGGCGGCGATACCTTGCCACAGAAAAAGCCCGACCCGGCCGCGCGGTTGTT
>NZ_JBHFJB010000157.1:24335-26295 GCF_057334555.1 Pseudomonas sp. AGC41 | reverse complement strand
GTTCTTCGTCATGAAAATGGCCAACGTCCTGGCGTCCCAATCGTTGTTTGTCGGCGACTCGCGCAGCGACGTGCTGGCGGCGAAAGCGGCGGGGGTCAAATGTGTTGCCCTGAGCTACGGCTACAATCATGGCCGACCGATTGCCGAGGAATTTCCGACATTGGTGATTGATGATCTGCGCCTGCTAATTCCCGGTTGCCTGGACCCGGCCGCTGAGATAACGTTGCCCGACGCTGTTCAATCCTCTTCTGGAAACGCCATCGTGGTGGTCACTCGCAAACTCTGGATGAAAGTCATGAAGGCCCTGGCCCGCTGGCGTTGGCGCGCCTGACGTGATCCTGGCCGGTTATCCGGCGCGTTTGCATACCTGACTGTCAGCTTCTCTTGCCACGAGGCACCCCATGATCCGCGAAGAATTTCTGCGTCTAGCCGCTGCCGGCTACAACCGCATCCCGCTTGCCTGCGAAACCCTGGCCGACTTCGACACGCCGCTGTCGATCTACCTGAAGTTGGCCGACCAGCCCAATTCCTACCTGCTCGAATCGGTGCAAGGTGGGGAAAAATGGGGTCGCTATTCCATGATCGGCCTGCCGTGCCGCACCGTGCTGCGGGTCCATGACCATCGCATCAGCGTGACCTGCGATGGCGTCGAAATCGAAAGCCACGAAGTCGAGGATCCGCTCGCGTTCGTTGAATCTTTCAAGGCCCGCTATAACGTCCCGACCATCCCCGGTCTGCCACGTTTCAACGGCGGCCTGGTGGGTTATTTCGGCTACGACTGCGTGCGTTATGTGGAAAAACGCCTGGGCACCTGTCCGAACCCCGATCCGCTGGGTGTGCCGGACATTCTGCTGATGGTCTCCGATGCGGTGGTGGTCTTCGACAATCTCGCCGGCAAGATGCACGCCATCGTCCTGGCCGATCCGTCCCGTGAAGATGCCTACGAGCAAGGTCAACAAAGCCTTCAGACGTTGCTGGAAAAACTCCGCCAGCCGATCACCCCGCGTCCCGGCCTGGACTTCAGCAAGCAGTCGGCTGCCGACCCGGTGTTCCGTTCCAGTTTCACCCAGGGTGACTACGAAAAAGCCGTCGACACCATCAAGGAATACATCCTGGCGGGCGACTGCATGCAGGTCGTGCCGTCGCAACGGATGTCGATCGACTTCAAGGCCGCGCCGATCGATCTGTACCGGGCGCTGCGCTGTTTCAACCCGACGCCTTACATGTATTTCTTCAACTTCGGGGACTTCCATGTCGTCGGCAGTTCGCCCGAGGTGCTGGTGCGGGTCGAGGAAAACCTTATTACCGTGCGGCCGATCGCCGGCACACGGCCACGCGGCGCCACGGAGGAAGCAGATCGGGCGCTGGAAGAGGACCTGTTGTCAGATGCCAAGGAAATCGCCGAGCACCTGATGCTGATCGATCTGGGGCGCAACGACACTGGCCGGGTTTCCGAAGTGGGCTCGGTAAAACTCACCGAGAAAATGGTCATCGAGCGCTACTCCAACGTGATGCACATCGTGTCCAACGTCACCGGGGAGTTGAAGGCCGGGTTGACGGCGATGGACGCCTTGCGAGCGATCCTGCCGGCGGGCACTTTGTCTGGCGCGCCGAAGATCCGCGCCATGGAAATCATCGACGAGCTGGAGCCGGTCAAACGCGGTGTGTACGGCGGAGCCGTCGGCTATTTCGCCTGGAACGGCAACATGGACACGGCCATCGCCATCCGCACCGCCGTGATCAAGAACGGTGAGCTGCACGTGCAGGCCGGCGGCGGCATCGTCGCCGACTCGGTGCCCGCGCTGGAATGGGAGGAAACCCTGAACAAGCGCCGGGCAATGTTCCGTGCCGTGGCCCTGGCCGAGCAGACCCCGAACGACTGAAGACTTTTGCCAAACTGTGGCGGGGGGGGGTGCTCCCGCTGGCCTGCGAAGCGGGCCCATCAAATCGATGCGACTGC
>NZ_JBHFJB010000157.1:10227-24296 GCF_057334555.1 Pseudomonas sp. AGC41 | reverse complement strand
CCCCCCCCCGCCACAAGGGCTTTCGGTTACTACAGGATTCAGAAATCCAGGCTGACCCCCACGCTCACCCCTTGCTGGGTGAAATCATCATCCTTGCGCAACGTATAACCGCCCCGCAGCGCCAGGTCGCTGGTCAACTTGTGGCTGACTCCCAGGCTCAGGCGATTGAGGTGGCTTTGTGGCGTATAGCCCTCCAGCGTGAAGTCATTGGCCGGCAAGCTGTTGAGGGCAATGTTCACCTTTTGCGTATCGTCTTCATACTCGCGCTCGTGGGCATACTCCCCGTACACCTGGGTCTGGCGGGTAAAGTTGTATTTGCCCTGCAAGCCGATGCCCAGGCGTTTTGAATCGCGGGTCTGGTCGTCGAAAGTCAGCGCCGTGGAGCGGCTGCCCTGTTCCGAGTAACCATCGACCTCGACTTTCGCATAATCGGCGCTGACAAACGGTGACAGGTGCCATTGGCTGCCCGGCCGGGCAATGTCATAGCCTACGCGTGTGCTGAATGCCCAGAGATGACCGTCGGTATCGCCTTTCTCCTGCGCCTGGCTGACGCCCAGGTCGAATTTGCGCTCCAGGTTGTCGTAGTCGAGCTTGCCGCCGGTCAGCGCGGCGTCGGCCCACCAGCGGTTCTGCTGGAACTGGGCGAACACGGTGGCCAGGTAGCTGTTGAGCTTGTAGTTCGAATCGTTGCGGCCTGCGTCCATGTCCTGGCGGTACAGGCCGGCGGCCACGCCGATGCGCCAGGCTTCGTTGAGACGGTAACTGCCGCCGATATTCAGGTTGTAGCCGCTGCCATCGGCGCTGGCGCCGCTGCCTTGGCTATCGATATCCAGATGCTGACCACCGCCGGCAACGATCGCCCGCCATTGACCTACCGCCTGCCAATCCTCCCAGTCCGATTGCCATTGGCTGCGCAATTCATCCTGATGGGCGCGCAAGGTCGAGTGGGCCATTTCCGGCAGCAAGGTCAATTCCCACGGCGCCGCGAGCAGGGAATAGGCGTAGTCGGCAATCAGCTTCTGCCCGGTTTCGGTGGGGTGAACTGCATCGTTGTAGATCAGCTTGCTCGGATCAGGCGTGGCGCTGTTGATGCCGTAGGTGGGGTTTTCCGTACAGCTGTTGCCGCTGAAGCAAGTGGCAGTGAGGTTCTCGCCGGTGGCAAGGCCGAATCGTCCAGGATCGGCGAAGGTTTCCTGCAGCAATAGCGGAACGTTCAGTGGAATGACCTCGGCATCGATGCCCTGCAACCGTGTGACCAGTTGCTGGTTGAACCGATTGCTGAGCAGCGAGACCGTTCCCTGCAAGGGGGTGCCATTGAGGGCCGGGGTCAGGCCCACGTCCGGCAGCAACCAGACCATCGCATAGCGGGCACCGGCGGTTTGCAGCACTTGTACGCTGTCGGCCAGGCGGTCCGCGGCGGCCTCCGCCTGGGCGAGGCTCAACACTCTGCCTTGAAGAAAATCATTGCCGCCGCCGGAGAGGTAATACAGCGCATTCGGGTCGGCACGCAGGCCATTGGCCGGCAGATAACCGACCCGGCTGCGCTCGCCGGTGGCGGAAATATTGGTGATCGAATCCAGTATCTGGTCGGTACGGTAACCGCCTACAGCCCAGTTGTTGCCGTCCGCCAGCCCTTCGCTGGCACGCACCGCCGAAGTGGACGCGGCGGTTTCATCGGCGGAAAAACCCAGCCGTCCACCGAGCAGTTGGGTCGAGTTTGCGGAATAGACTTCGCCGCTGCCATCCAGGTAAACCGGGCCGGTGCGGTTGGTAAAACGCAAGGTTGAGCCGGGTGGGCCGTCCGAATCGGTGAACTGACCGGCGTCGCTGAGGCTGTCGCCGAACACGATGAAGCTGGAGTAAGGATTGGGGGCGGCAACCGCCTGAGCGCAGGCCATCGTCAGCAGGCAACTGGCGATGGGGACGAATATCGTCTGCTTGATCATGAGAAGGTCCTTTTCAATCTTGTTTTTTAGCGGGAGAAACGAAACGACAGTACCAAAGGGGGCCGACCGTTTGCCACCCAGCCAGGAAGCATAGCGATTGTTTGCGAGCCCTTCGGGTCGGTCTTATTGCGTGCTCCGCCCAGCTAAGTTACTGTGCCGGAACGTATGAACGAGACTTTCCCCGTGTCGATTGTCAGCAAACTTCTGAATCAATTGATCAAGGCTCACGCCCGCTGGCGTTGGCGCGCCTGAACGTTCCATGCCGGCCTCGCCGGACCTGTACCGATTTGCCTTCTTTACCCGTTTGGAAACCGCTTCGCAGGCGCATCACTCGCCTGTCCAGCGCAGCGCCGTGCGGGTCACTCTTCGAAGGCTGCATTCCAAGTCAGTGTATTCAATAGGTTGTTTACGCCATGTTGCTGATGATCGATAACTACGACTCCTTTACTTACAACGTTGTGCAATACCTCGGCGAGCTCGGCTCCGAGGTCAAGGTCGTGCGCAACGATGAGCTGACCATTGCCGAAATCGAGGCTCTCAAGCCCGAACGCATCGTCGTCTCGCCTGGCCCTTGCACGCCGACCGAAGCGGGCATCTCCATCGAGGCCATCAAATATTTCGCCGGCAAGCTGCCGATCCTTGGTGTCTGCCTGGGGCATCAGTCGATCGGCCAGGCGTTCGGTGGCGATGTCGTGCGGGCCCGCCAGGTGATGCACGGCAAGACCAGCCCGGTGTTTCACCAGGACAAAGGCGTGTTCGAGGGCTTGAATCGCCCGCTTACCGTCACCCGCTACCACTCGTTGATCGTCAAGCGCGAAACCCTGCCCGACTGCCTTGAGCTGACCGCCTGGACCCAGCTCGAAGACGGCTCGGTGGACGAAATCATGGGTTTGCGTCACAAGACGTTGAACATCGAGGGTGTGCAATTTCACCCCGAGTCTATCCTCACCGAGCAGGGCCACGAACTGTTCGCCAACTTCCTCAAACAAACCGGCGGCACGCGCTAAGGACTCTCCATGGACATCAAGACAGCCCTGAACCGTATCGTCGGCCAGCTCGACCTGAGCACCGACGAGATGCGCGACGTGATGCGGGAAATCATGACTGGCCAGTGCACGGACGCGCAGATTGGCGCGTTCATGATGGCCATGCGCATGAAGAGCGAGAGCATCGACGAGATTGTCGGTGCGGTGACGACCATGCGCGAGTTGGCGGACAAGGTCGAACTCAAGACTCTCGATGGTGTGGTGGATGTCGTCGGGACCGGTGGTGACGGAGCCAATATCTTCAACGTGTCCACCGCCTCGGCATTTGTCGTTGCGGCGGCCGGCTGCACCGTCGCCAAGCATGGCAATCGTGCGGTGTCGGGCAAGAGCGGCAGCGCCGATCTGCTGGAAGCCGCCGGTATCTACCTCAACCTGACGTCGGTCCAGGTTGCCCGCTGTATCGATAGCGTCGGCATCGGCTTCATGTTTGCCCAGACCCACCACAGCGCCATGAAATATGCCGCGGCGCCGCGTCGCGAGCTGGGCTTGCGCACGCTGTTCAACATGCTCGGCCCGCTTACGAATCCGGCCGGTGTGAAGCATCAAGTAGTCGGCGTGTTCAGCCAGGCGCTGTGCCGGCCATTGGCCGAGGTCCTGCAACGTTTAGGTAGCAAGCACGTGCTGGTCGTGCATTCCAAAGACGGCCTGGATGAATTCAGCCTGGCGGCGCCCACTTTCGTGGCCGAGCTAAAAAATGATCAGATCAGCGAATATTGGGTCGAACCTGAAGACCTCGGCATGAAGAGCCAGAGCCTGCATGGACTGGCGGTGGATGGGCCAGCTCAATCACTCGAGTTGATCCGCGATGCCTTGGGGCGGCGTAAAACCGAGAATGGCCAGAAGGCTGCGGAAATGATCATGCTCAACGCGGGCGCCGCGTTGTATGCCGCCGATCACGCCAGCAGCCTCAAGCAAGGTGTCGAACTCGCGCATGATGCGTTGCACACCGGCCTGGCCCGGGAAAAACTGGAAGAATTGGGCGCGTTTACCGCCGTATTCAAAGTGGAGAATGAAGGATGAGCGTGCCAACGGTTCTGGAAAACATTCTGGCTCGCAAGGCTGAAGAAGTGGCCGAGCGCCGGGCCCGGGTCAGCCTCGCCGAGCTGGAAGGTCTCGCACGTTCGGCAGACGCGCCTCGCGGCTTTGCCCAGGCGCTGATCGACCAGGCGAAGAAAAAGCAGCCTGCGGTCATCGCCGAAATCAAGAAGGCGTCACCCAGCAAAGGTGTGATCCGCGAGGACTTCGTCCCCGCCGACATCGCCAGGAGCTACGAGAAGGGCGGTGCGACCTGCCTTTCGGTGCTCACCGACGTCGATTTTTTCCAAGGTGCCGATGACTATCTCAAGCAGGCGCGGGCGGCGTGCAAGCTGCCGGTGATCCGCAAGGATTTCATGATCGATCCGTACCAGATCGTTGAGGCGCGGGCCTTGGGTGCCGATTGTGTGCTGTTGATCGTTTCCGCCCTGGATGACGTGAAAATGGCCGAGCTGGCAGCAGTCGCGAAAGGTGTGGGCCTGGATGTACTGGTGGAAGTCCACGACGGCGATGAACTGGAACGCGCCCTGAAGACGCTGGATACCAAGCTGGTCGGCGTGAATAACCGCAACCTGCATACCTTTGAAGTCAGCCTGGAAACCACTCTCGACTTGTTGCCGCGAATTCCACGCGATCGCCTGGTCATCACCGAGAGCGGCATTCTCAACCGAGCCGATGTCGAGCTGATGGAAGTCAGCGATGTGTATTCGTTCCTGGTTGGCGAGGCGTTCATGCGGGCCGAAAGCCCGGGTACGGAACTGCAGCGCTTGTTTTTCCCCGAGCGTGGCGTTCCGGTAACCGGCTCGACGCTGGACTGAATCGATGTCTCCAGCCATTGCCCTCACGGTTGAAAGCGGCCTGCAGGCCGAACAGGATCTGCTGGCCAGCGTTTGCGTCGGTGACGCTGAATCCGGCTTGCTGTTCTGGCAGCCCAGCGACCGTGCACTGGTCATGCCGCGTCGCTTGAGTCGCCTGCCAGGTTTTGAACTTGCCTGTGAGGTGTCGGCCACAAGCGGCTGGCCGGTGCTGCTGCGTGAAACCGGTGGCGAGCCAGTGCCTCAATCGGCCGCTACGGTCAATATCGCGCTGGTCTATGCGCCGCCGCGAAGTGAAGGTGACCATGGCCGGATCGAGACTGCTTATCGGCGTCTATGCGACCCGATCTGCCAGTTGCTCGATGAGCTGGGCGGGGTGGCTTCCCTCGGTGAAGTGGAGGGCGCGTTTTGCGATGGGCGCTTCAACGTCAATCTGGACGGCCGGAAAATGGTCGGTACTGCCCAGCGCTGGCGGCAAAGCAAGGGCGGCCAGAGGCCGGTGGGCCTGGTGCATGGCGCCCTATTGCTGGAGGACGAGCGCGAGTCCATGGTCGCGGCGGTCAATCGGTTCAACGAGGCGTGTGGCCTGGAGCCGCGTGTGCGTGCCGAGAGCCATATTGCCCTGCATGAGAAATTCCCGGCGCCCCATGCGCTGGAACGGCTCGAGGCGCTCTACCGGGAACTGTTGAGCAGCTTCTAGCGCGTCCCGAACACGACCATGGTCTTGCCTTTGACGCTGACCAGGTTGCGCTCTTCCAGGTCCTTGAGTACGCGTCCGACCATCTCTCGGGAGCAGCCAACGATGCGGCCGATTTCCTGGCGGGTCACTTTGATCTGCATACCATCCGGATGGGTCATGGCGTCGGGCTGCTTGCACAGTTCCAGCAGGCAGCGGGCGACGCGGCCGGTCACATCGAAGAACGCCAGGTCACCGACTTTGCGCGTGGTATTGCGCAGACGCTGCGCGATTTGTCCGCTGAGGGCATAAAGGATGTCCGGGTCTTGCTGCGACAGCTCTCGGAATTTGCCATAGCTGATTTCCGCCACTTCACATTCGACCTTGGCTCGCACCCAGGCACTGCGCTCTTGCTCCTTGCCCGCCTGCTCGAACAATCCCAGTTCGCCGAAAAAATCCCCGGAGTTGAGGTAGGCGATGATCATTTCCCGGCCGTCGTCGTCCTCGATCAGGATAGTGACGGAGCCCTTGATGATGAAAAACAGCGTATCGGAGCGGTCGCCTGCGCAAATGATGTTGTGCTTGGCGGGGTAGCGGCGACGCTGGCAATGCATCAAGAGTTTGTCGAGGTTCTTGATCTTGGACGTGGGAGTAATGGCAACCATGGTTGTATCCCGAAAGACTGCGCGGTGTGGTGGTTTGGTTATTGGATGAGGGCGAATAGCTATCGCCAAAAGCTGGCCATACGCCAGCGAGATGGCGCAGCTTAACAGAGGCATCCGTAATAGATTCGAGAATTTACCTACCGGCGCCGGTGTAATAGTGGCTTCAGGCATCCGCTGCCATTCAAGGGCGCTGTGCTAAGCTGGCGCCCCCTTTTTTGAACAGTGGAGTCTTGGCGATGAAGGCACGCATCCAATGGGCTGGCGAAGCCATGTTCCTCGGTGAATCAGGCAGTGGTCATGTGGTCGTCATGGACGGCCCACCGGATGCCGGTGGTCGGAACCTGGGTGTCCGGCCAATGGAAATGCTCTTGCTCGGTGTCGGCGGCTGCAGCAACTTCGATGTGGTCAGCATTCTGAAGAAGTCACGCCAGGCCGTCGAAAGTTGCGAAGCGTTCCTTGAAGCCGAGCGCGCGACAGAGGATCCGAAAGTGTTTACCAAGATCCACATGCACTTCGTGGTGAAAGGCCGTGGACTGAAGGAAGCCCAGGTCAAGCGCGCCATCGAGCTGTCCGCCGAGAAATACTGCTCGGCCTCGATCATGCTCGGTGCTGCCGGTGTTGAAATCACTCACGACTATGAAATCATCGAATTGGGTTGAATCGACATCCAACCATCACAAATGCAGTGCAAGCTCTGGCGATCAGAAGCCGACATCTGCATAATGCGCCACTTTTTTCAGGGCAATGATCGGCTCGCGGGCTGATTCATTGCCTGGACAGACAACCAAAATCGCCATCGCGAAGAGGTGTTAACCGTCCTACGCAGGTGCGTCGTTCGCATCTGACGGGCATGCTTGATCACGCGGCCGGGCCGCAATACACAGAGAGTTTTCAAACGGTGAAAAGCAAACTCAAGCTCCATGGGTTCAATAACCTGACAAAGACCTTGAGCTTCAACATCTATGACATCTGCTATGCGGAAACCCCGCAAGACCAGCAGGCCTACGTCGAGTACATCAATAAAGAGTACAACGCCAAGCGCCTCACGCAGATCCTCACGGAAGTTGTCGATATCATTGGTGCCAACATCCTGAACATCGCCAGTCAGGACTATGAACCCCAAGGCGCCAGCGTGACCATTCTGATCTCGGAAGAGCCGGTGACACCGACCGACAGCCAGATCGAAGAGTCCCCGGGCCCGTTGCCTGAAATTATCCTGGCCCACCTCGACAAGAGCCACATCACGGTACATACCTACCCGGAAATCCATCCTGTGGACGGTATCGCAACGTTCCGAGTGGACATCGATGTGTCGACCTGTGGCGTCATTTCACCGCTCAAGGCACTCAACTTCCTGATTCACCAGTTCGACTCCGACATCGTGACCGTGGATTATCGTGTGCGTGGTTTCACACGGGATGTGGAGGGACACAAGCACTTCATTGATCACGAGATCAATTCGATTCAGAACTATCTTTCCGAAGACACTCGCGACGCATATCAGATGACCGACGTGAACGTGTACCAGGAAAACCTGTTCCACACCAAGATGCTGCTCAAGGACTTCGAGCTGGACAACTATCTGTTCGGTGATGCCACCAGCAACCTGTCCGTTGAACAGCGTGGCCAGGTGGAAGAGCGTGTGAAGCACGAAATGCTGGAAATTTTCTACGCGCGCAACATGCCGCGCTGAAGGTCCAGGCTGCACCAAAAAAGGCGACTACCGATGAGGTAGTCGCCTTTTTCAGTTTTGGGAAACCCGGCAGGCCTGTGGGGCTGGCGCCGTTTCGCGGTCAGATCCGATAGGTGCTCTTGGTCATGACCTTCGCCAACAGACTCATGCCGAATTTCACCGGCGCTGGGAAACGAAAACCCCCCGCGTCGAGTGCGCTTTCGGCATGCTGTTCTTCATCCTTGCGCATCTGCTCAAGAATCGCCCGGGACTTTTCATCTTCGGCTGGCAACTGCTCCAGGTGCTCATTCAGGTGCTTGCACACTTGATGTTCGGTTGCCGCGACGAAGCCCAGGCTGACCTTGTCACTGATCAGTCCGGCCACCGCGCCGATGCCGAATGACATCCCGTAGAACAATGGATTGAGGACGCTGGTGTGGCTCCCCAGCTGACGAATGCGTTGCTCACACCAGACGAGGTGGTCGACCTCTTCTTCGGCCGCATGCTCCATCGCCTCGCGCACCTGCGGCAATCTCGCCGTCAGCGCCTGGCCCTGGTACAGAGCCTGGGCGCAAACCTCACCGGTATGGTTGATGCGCATCAGGCCCGCGACATGGCGAGTCTCTTCGTCACTCATCTGTACGTCCGGCTGCACGATTGCCGGCGACGGACGGTACGGCTGGCCACTGAAGGGCAGCAGCGTGCGCATCGCGGTATCGGCTTGCAGCAGCAGACGGTCAATGGGCGAGTAGTGACGTTGGGTAGTCATGCTTACCTCCGGAAAAAATCACGGCAGCCAGTTTAACCCAATCGGCCGCTGAAGATTTGCGCTGGGTCTGCGGTATCAACCCGGTGGCCAGTTCATCTGACGCTGCCCCAGCACGTGCATATGAATGTGATAGACGGTCTGCCCGCCAAGTTCATTGCAGTTCATCACCACGCGGAAGCCTTCCTCACAGCCCAGTTCAAGCGCCAGGCGCTGGGCGGTAAACAGGATATGTCCGGCCAGCCCTTTGTCTCCCTCGGTCAGGTCATTGAGGGTGCGGATCGGTTTTTTCGGAATCACCAGGAAATGCACTGGAGCCTGGGGGGCTATGTCGTGAAAAGCCAGAACCTGATCGTCTTCATAAATGATCCTGGCCGGAATTTCCCGGTTGATGATCTTGGTAAACAAAGTGTCCACAGCTGCTGCTCCGTTGGGTTGTCTGAGGTCGGGTTTATTGAAGGCTGTACCGTCCGGGGAGTTCAGCGTGGACAGTAGGCTTTATTGAACCTGCCGCTGAGAATCCGCACCAGCCAGCGCGGCCCGAGTCGAGGCAGGGCGGCGATCCAGCGATTGCGGCGTCCGGGAATGATAATCGCCCGGTCCCTGTCCAGCGCGCGGACAGCGTACAGCGCAACCTCTTCAGGGCTCATCAGCTTCTTATCGTTGCTGGGCTTCTCGTCCCGTTGCCACCCGGCGAAAAGACCGGTGCGGGTCGGGCCAGGGCAGAGTACCGAGACTTTGATCGCACATTTCTTCAGCTCGATTCGCAGGGCTTCGGAAAAGTGCAATACGTACGCCTTGCTGGCGTGGTAGGTGCTCATCCAGGGGCCCGGCTGGAACGCGGCAATCGACGCGACGTTCAGGATCTGGCCGCCTCCGTGCAGCGCCATGCTGTTGCCTATGGCGTGACAGAGGCGGGTCAGGGCCAGGATATTCACTTCGATGAGGTCTTGCTCGGTCATCCAGTCCTGGCCCAGGAACGGGCCGAAGGTGCCGATGCCGGCGCAGTTGACCAGCAGGTCGATCTGGCGTTCGCCTTCTTCCAGTTCCAGCAGGAAACCTGAAAGCCGCAAGGGCTCGCTCAGGTCGCAAGCCCGGAACAATACTTCCACGCCAAATCGCTGGGTCAGTTCGATCGCAATACTTTCCAGCCGATCACGCTGTCGCGCCACGAGTATCAGGTTGCGCCCGCGCCGGGCCAGTGCTTCAGCCAGGGCCAGGCCGATTCCGCTGGAAGCGCCAGTGATCAGGGCGTAACGGGTCATGCAGTTCTCCATCGCAACAGCCCGCCGCCAATGGACTGGGCTGTCACTGGCATGAAGCGGGCCTATTGTTCCTCTTCTTCCTCGTAGTCTACAGAAGGCGAGGCGGGCTCGGCTGCATCAACGGCTGGTTCTTCGCTGGTCTGGTCACTGTACTCGCTGCTCTCGTAGCTGCTCGAGGCACCGCTATCGAAGTCCTCCTGGAGAGCACCGAAGATGCCGGCGAAGGTGGCCACGAAAAT
Organism: Pseudomonas sp. AGC41; assembly: GCF_057334555.1. Taxonomy (NCBI): domain Bacteria; kingdom Pseudomonadati; phylum Pseudomonadota; class Gammaproteobacteria; order Pseudomonadales; family Pseudomonadaceae; genus Pseudomonas; species Pseudomonas sp. AGC41. Next base: position 14,171 of record NZ_JBHFJB010000157.1, on the reverse strand, counting down.
CAGGACGATCATCACCAGCCAAAGCGACGCCAGCAGCTTGACCGCCGTGGTATTGCGCGGCGGTGGCGGGCCGTACTGGTTGGCGCCGGTATTGCCTGGGGCAATGATGAGAATGAACGGGAAGATGCTGCCCACGAATGGCACGAGGTTGATCAACCACAACCACCCCGACCAGCCGAGATCGTGCAGACGCTGAACGTTGAACTGGATACTCACGAACGCGAAGGCAAGCACGACGACTGCAGCGATCAGACCACCGACGACCAACCCGGCTATCGAGTCGGAAGCGAGCAGCCAGTTCGTGGCGACCCAGAAGCCCAGGCCTACCAACGGCAGCATGGCCAGGGTCAGGACCATGGTCCAGGCCAGGTAGCGCAGGCGTCCGATACGTCCCTCGAAGCTGAAGGGCTTGAGCGTGCCGTACTCGGCGAACGTTTCACCTACTGCTGCCCGTGGAGGTGCATAAGGAGAAACAGGATCGATCACGGAGTCCGGCTGGCGGCCGCCCGGCTGCTCCTGGATTTCGCCGAGATTCAGCTGGATGGACGGTTCGGCTTCGATTCGTGCATCGATGCCGCTTTTATGAAGCGCGTCCAGGTACTGTTGCGCTTCATTCTGGGACAGGTTGTTCTTGAGGGAGACCTTGCGCCCACTGAACAGTCGTTCAATGGCGCTCACATCACTTTTGAACAGTTCGGCGAGGTTGAGCTTGGCGGTAGTGGTATCTACGCCTGGCAGCAGGGCCCCGTCGAATACAATGTTGAAACGGTTTTCGCTCATGCCTGGCATCCTTGTCTTTCTGGTTGGTTTAATTGTGGGTTCAGCGCGGCCACTGGCCGCCAAGTTGTGTCGCTAGGGCTTGCGCCTGCCGGTATTCTTCATCCAGGCGTGCGATCAATTGATCGACGCCGGGCAAATCATTGATGTCACCTACACCCTGGCCGGCGGACCATACAGTCTTCCAGGCCTTGGCTTCATCATTGAGCGGTTTGAGTTTCGCCCCCGCATCCGCCACGCCCTTGCCTTGCAGGGCAGCCAGGTCGAAGCCGGCACTTTCCAGGCTCTGACGCATGAAACTGGCCGGCACCCCTGACACTGCGGGAGTATGCACGATGTCCGCGGCTCTGGATGTGAGCAACATCTCTTTATAAGCGTCGGACGCATGACTTTCCGTTGTGCCGATAAAACGCGTTCCGAAGTAGGCCAGGTCCGCGCCAAGCAATTGCGCAGCCAGAATCTGATGGCCGTGGTTAAGGCATCCTGCAAGCAACAGGGTTTTATCGAAGAACTGCCGGATTTCAGCAATCAGTGCGAATGGGCTCCAGGTTCCTGCGTGCCCACCCGCACCGGCCGCAACGGCAATCAAACCGTCGACGCCCGCTTCGGCGGCCTTTTCGGCATGGCGGCGAGTGGTCACGTCGTGAAATACCAGGCCGCCATAGCCATGAACCGCATCCACCAATTCCTTTACCGCCCCCAGGCTGGTGATGACGATCGGCACCTTGTGTTCGATACAGATTGCCAGGTCGGCCTGGAGTCGCGGGTTGCTGTGATGGACGATCAGATTGACTGCGTAGGGCGCCGGCTTTTCCAAGGTCGCCAAGCCCGCTTCGATTTCCTCCAGCCATGCCTTGAAGCCGCTGCTTTCACGTTGGTTCAACGCCGGGAAACTCCCGACGACACCGTTGCGGCAGCAGGCCAGTACCAGCTGCGGATTGGAAATGAGGAACATCGGTGCGACCACGACAGGCAGCCGCAGACGTTGTTCAAGCAGAGCGGGCAGCGACATTGGAGGTCCCTCTGATCAATGGATGCGGTTGGAATTAGAACGGCCGGACCACGACCAGAATTACAATAGCCAGCAATATCACGACCGGCACTTCATTGAACCAGCGATAAAAGACATGACTGCGGGTGTTTTCGCCACGGGCGAAGCGCTTAACCTGGGCACCGCACATATGGTGATAGCCGATCAGCAAGACGACCAGAGTCAGCTTTGCGTGCATCCAGCCGCCTTGGGTGAAGTAGGCGCTGGCATTGAGGCTGAGCAAGCCGATGCCGAACACCAGCGTGGCGATCATCGCCGGGCCCATGATGCCGCGATACAACTTGCGTTCCATGATGGAGAAGCGTTCCTTGCTGACGCTGTCTTCGCTTTGAGCGTGATAGACGAACAGTCGAGGCAGGTAGAACAGGCCGGCAAACCAGCAGACCATGCTGACAATGTGAAGCGCTTTGAGCCATAGATAGAGCATTTTTGATATTCCCAGGTTCACGGTAGCCTCGATAGTAGAGGTTAGCGCGGCCACACGTCACCTTGGCGGTTGTCGCGGGGCTGCGGGCGCCCTATCATCGACGGCTTTCCAGTGGTTCGTTGAGGGCAGGTTCATGGTCAAGGTCGGTATCGTCGGCGGCACGGGTTACACCGGTGTCGAACTGCTGCGTCTGTTGGCACAGCATCCGCAAGCTGAGGTGGTGGTCATTACCTCCCGATCCGAGGCCGGCCTGGCCGTCGCCGACATGTATCCGAACTTGCGTGGCCATTACGACGGCCTGGCGTTCAGCGTCCCTGACGTCAAGACCCTCGGGGCCTGCGATGTGGTGTTTTTCGCCACCCCCCATGGTGTCGCCCACGCTCTGGCGGGTGAGCTGCTCGCTGCGGGAACCAAGGTCATTGACCTCTCGGCAGACTTCCGTCTGCAGGACGCAGACGAATGGGCCAAGTGGTACGGTCAGCCCCACGGCGCACCGGAACTGCTGGACGAGGCGGTCTACGGCTTGCCGGAAGTCAATCGTGAAAAAATCAGGCAGGCACGGCTGATCGCAGTGCCGGGTTGCTATCCGACCGCGACGCAGTTGGGATTCCTGCCGTTGCTGGAGGCCGGTCTCGCCGATGCGTCGCGCTTGATCGCCGACTGCAAGTCGGGTGTCAGCGGCGCCGGTCGAGGTGCCAGCGTTGGCTCGTTGTACTCCGAAACATCGGAGAGCATGAAGGCGTACGCGGTCAAGGGGCATCGTCATTTGCCGGAGATTCGCCAAGGGTTGCGTCGCGCGGCAGGCAAGGACGTCGGCCTGACGTTCGTGCCGCATCTGACGCCCATGATCCGTGGTATCCATTCCACCCTCTACGCCACCGTGACCGATCGCTCCGTGGATCTGCAGGCGCTGTTCGAGAAGCGTTACGCCGATGAGCCGTTTGTCGACGTGATGCCGGCTGGCAGTCATCCGGAAACCCGCAGTGTCCGCGGCGCGAACGTATGCCGGATCGCTGTGCATCGCCCGCAGGATGGCGACCTGGTCGTGGTCTTGTCGGTAATCGACAACCTGGTCAAGGGCGCTTCCGGCCAAGCGGTACAGAACCTGAACATCCTCTTCGGGCTCGATGAGCGGCTGGGCCTGTCGCACGCTGGGATGTTGCCTTAATTACCAGATGCAGGCGGTAAGCTACGAGCCCGTGGCTTATCGCTTGCGGCTTACAGCTGCTGCGCAAATAGTTGACCAATTTTGTCGGAGAAGCGGATAATGCCCGCCATCACGCATTATGGCGGCGTAAGCGCCGGGAGATATTCAGCATGAGCGTCGAAACCTTCACCCCCACGGCTTTGCAATTCACCCACGGTGCCGCGCACAAGGTGAAGAGCCTGGTCGATGAAGAGGGCAATGATCGTTTGAAGCTGCGCGTGTTCGTGACGGGCGGCGGTTGTTCAGGTTTTCAGTACGGTTTCACTTTCGATGAGGAAGTGGCCGAGGATGACACCATCGTCGAGCGCGAAGGCGTCAGCCTGGTGGTCGATCCGATGAGCTTCCAGTACCTGGCGGGTGCCGAGGTGGATTATCAGGAAGGCCTGGAAGGATCGCGCTTCGTGATCAAGAATCCTAACGCCACCACGACTTGTGGGTGCGGTTCTTCGTTTTCGATCTGATCGCTTCAATAAAAACGCCGC
>NZ_JBHFJB010000157.1:7500-10179 GCF_057334555.1 Pseudomonas sp. AGC41 | reverse complement strand
CCCCGCAGGGCCTTACGGCCCTGCGGCTTTTTTTTTGTCCGCGATTATTGATCTCAGGCCGGATAAATGGCGCCGAGTACGCGCGGGCCACGGGCACCAGTGACACTTGGACGGTTGCCTGGAATACCCTCAAGACAGCAATGGGCGAGCCAGGCAAAAGCCATGGCTTCAACCCAATCCGGGTCCACGCCGTACACTGCCGTACTGCTGACTTTGGTAGCTGGTAGCAAATCAGCCAGGCGCTTCATGAGTGTCTGGTTGTGTGCGCCGCCGCCGCAGACCAGCAACTCCTGCGTGTTCGGCTGGGCATGCCGGAGTGATTCGACGATGGTCAGGGCAGTCAGTTCAAGCAGTGTCGCCTGCACATCTTCAGGGAGGAAGGCTGGCAATTGCGATAGATGACGGGTCAGCCAGGACAGGTTGAATACTTCTCGTCCGGTACTTTTCGGGCCCTTGGTTACAAAGAAGGGGTCTCCAAGCAACGTCCTGAGCAAAGTCGGCTCTACTTTGCCGCTGGCCGCCCATTGGCCGTCACGATCAAAAGGCTCGCCTCGCTCCTGGTTTATCCAGGCATCGAGCAATACGTTGCCTGGGCCACAATCGAAACCTGATACGGGTTTTGCCCGTTCTATCAGGCTGAGATTGCTGAAGCCGCCGACATTCAGCACTGCACGAGGACCGACTCGTTCTTCGAACAGTGCTTCGTGAAATGCCGGAACCAGAGGCGCCCCCTGTCCTCCGGCGGCGACATCACGGCTGCGGAAATCGCTGACAACGGTGATGCCGGTCAATTCGCTCAAGAGAGCCGGGTTACCGATCTGCACGGTAAAGCCGCGGGCCGGTTCATGGCGAATGGTTTGGCCGTGGCTGCCAACCGCGGTGACGTCTTCAGGCTTGAGCTTCTGTTCGTCGAGTAAGGTATGGATACCCTGCGCGGCCAGCTTTACCCAGTTCTGCTGGGCGATGGCGGAGCGGGCAATCTCATCGGGCCCGCTGCTGCACAGTGCAAGCAACTCGGTGCGCAGGGGCGTGGGCATGGGTATGTAATGCGTGGCGATCAATTTGATCGCCGGGGCCAGTTCGATCAGCGCGATATCCAGGCCATCCAGGCTGGTCCCGGACATCACGCCGATATAGAGCGCCATGGCTTAGCGCTTGCTCGAAGCCAGCAGGGTGGCTTTCTCTTGATCCATGCGAGCCATCAGAGGCTGGCTCTGAGCCAGGAAACGGGCGCGCTCGGATTTCGCAATCGGATCGGCCATTGGCAGCTTCTGGCCGAGCGGATCGACGTGAACCCCGTTGACCTGGAATTCATAGTGCAAGTGCGGGCCGGTGGACAGGCCAGTCGTGCCGATGTAGCCAATAACCTGGCCTTGCTTGACGGAGCCGCCGGTCTTCACGCCCTTGGCGAAACCTTGCATGTGCCCGTACAGCGTACGGTAGGTGTTGCCGTGCTGGATGATCACGGTATTGCCATAACCGCCACGACGGCCGGCCAGCAGTACCTTGCCATCACCGGCAGCCTTGATGGGCGTGCCGCGCGGAGCTGCGTAGTCAACGCCTTTGTGGGCGCGGATCTTGTTCAGGATCGGATGCTTGCGGCCTGCGGAAAACCTGGAACTGATGCGGGCGAAGTCGACTGGAGTACGGATAAACGCCTTGCGCATGCTGTTGCCGTCAGCGGTGTAGTAGCTGCTGTTGCCCTGCTTGTTGGTGTAGCGCACCGCGGTATAGGTCTTGCCGCGGTTGGTGAAGCGCGCGGAAAGGATCGGTCCGTTGCCGACGCTTTTCCCATTGACCACTTTCTGTTCGTAGATGACGTCGAACTCGTCGCCCTGGCGAATATCCTGGGCAAAATCGATGTCATAACCAAACACGCTGGCCATGTCCATGGTCAGGCTGTGGGAAAGGCCGGCGCGGGCGGCCGACTGGGACAGCGAACTATTGATGACGCCATGAACATAGGCAGAGCGCACGGTAGGTTTTGTGGTGACGCGGTTGAATACATAACCCTTCTCGTTTTTGGTCAGGGTGATGCTTTCCAGATCGCTCAGCTTGGTGTGCAGGTTGGTCAGCTGCCCGTCTGGATTGAGTTCGAATTCGAGTTTCTGGCCACGTTGCAGTTGAGTGAACTGTTTGGCTTGCTTGTCGCTGGCCAGGATTTCATGGACTGAGGTCGAGGGCAGGCCAACCTTTCCGAAGAGGGTGGAGAGTGTGTCGCCCTTGGCAACAATCACTTCACGGTGGTCCGGTCCTTTCTTCTCTTCTGCAACAGGCGCTTCTACCTGTGCAGTGGCGTTTGCAGTGTCTTCCGGGCTTTCTTCAATCTGGGCAAAAGGCGAGACAGCCGGTTCGTTTGTGGCTTGAACGGCTTCGGCGGCGTCTTGTTCTTGTGTCAGTTGTTCAGCGGGACTTTCCGGTTCAAGACTCAGAGTCGTCTTTTTGGCTTCAACATCGCTGGAAGGAAATACCAGGAGCGCCAGGCTAAGGAGGGCGGCGATACCACTTGCGGCGAGCAGGTGGGTCTTTGGGTAAAGCGGCGGCGCTTTAGACGGTTCGGTGGTCATAGGTAATTTGACTTTTGAAAAGATGAATTGGAAAAGATGAATGACATGATGAAGATGAAATAACTGTATAAAATATAACCAAAACCCCTGCGAAGCAAGCCCGCGGACGCTC
>NZ_JBHFJB010000157.1:0-2500 GCF_057334555.1 Pseudomonas sp. AGC41 | reverse complement strand
GCCTGCGCGGAAGATGTAACGGGGCTCAAACCATACACCGAAGCTACGGGTATCACGTAAGTGATGCGGTAGAGGAGCGTTCTGTAAGCCTGTGAAGGTGAGTTGAGAAGCTTGCTGGAGGTATCAGAAGTGCGAATGCTGACATGAGTAACGACAATGGGTGTGAAAAACACCCACGCCGAAAGACCAAGGTTTCCTGCGCAACGTTAATCGACGCAGGGTTAGTCGGTCCCTAAGGCGAGGCTGAAAAGCGTAGTCGATGGAAAACAGGTTAATATTCCTGTACTTCTGGTTATTGCGATGGAGGGACGGAGAAGGCTAGGCCAGCTTGGCGTTGGTTGTCCAAGTTTAAGGTGGTAGGCTGAGATCTTAGGTAAATCCGGGATCTTAAGGCCGAGAGCTGATGACGAGTTACCCTTTGGGTGACGAAGTGGTTGATGCCATGCTTCCAAGAAAAGCTTCTAAGCTTCAGGTAACCAGGAACCGTACCCCAAACCGACACAGGTGGTTGGGTAGAGAATACCAAGGCGCTTGAGAGAACTCGGGTGAAGGAACTAGGCAAAATGGCACCGTAACTTCGGGAGAAGGTGCGCCGGTGAGGGTGAAGCACTTGCTGCGTAAGCCCACGCCGGTCGAAGATACCAGGCCGCTGCGACTGTTTATTAAAAACACAGCACTCTGCAAACACGAAAGTGGACGTATAGGGTGTGACGCCTGCCCGGTGCCGGAAGGTTAATTGATGGGGTTAGCTAACGCGAAGCTCTTGATCGAAGCCCCGGTAAACGGCGGCCGTAACTATAACGGTCCTAAGGTAGCGAAATTCCTTGTCGGGTAAGTTCCGACCTGCACGAATGGCGTAACGATGGCGGCGCTGTCTCCACCCGAGACTCAGTGAAATTGAAATCGCTGTGAAGATGCAGTGTATCCGCGGCTAGACGGAAAGACCCCGTGAACCTTTACTATAGCTTTGCACTGGACTTTGAATTTGCTTGTGTAGGATAGGTGGGAGGCTTTGAAGCGTGGACGCCAGTCTGCGTGGAGCCATCCTTGAAATACCACCCTGGCAACTTTGAGGTTCTAACTCAGGTCCGTTATCCGGATCGAGGACAGTGTATGGTGGGTAGTTTGACTGGGGCGGTCTCCTCCTAAAGAGTAACGGAGGAGTACGAAGGTGCGCTCAGACCGGTCGGAAATCGGTCGTAGAGTATAAAGGCAAAAGCGCGCTTGACTGCGAGACAGACACGTCGAGCAGGTACGAAAGTAGGTCTTAGTGATCCGGTGGTTCTGTATGGAAGGGCCATCGCTCAACGGATAAAAGGTACTCCGGGGATAACAGGCTGATACCGCCCAAGAGTTCATATCGACGGCGGTGTTTGGCACCTCGATGTCGGCTCATCACATCCTGGGGCTGAAGCCGGTCCCAAGGGTATGGCTGTTCGCCATTTAAAGTGGTACGCGAGCTGGGTTTAGAACGTCGTGAGACAGTTCGGTCCCTATCTGCCGTGGACGTTTGAGATTTGAGAGGGGCTGCTCCTAGTACGAGAGGACCGGAGTGGACGAACCTCTGGTGTTCCGGTTGTCACGCCAGTGGCATTGCCGGGTAGCTATGTTCGGAAAAGATAACCGCTGAAAGCATCTAAGCGGGAAACTTGCCTCAAGATGAGATCTCACTGGGACCTTGAGTCCCCTGAAGGGCCGTCGAAGACTACGACGTTGATAGGCAGGGTGTGTAAGCGCTGTGAGGCGTTGAGCTAACCTGTACTAATTGCCCGTGAGGCTTGACCATATAACACCCAAGCAATCTGTAGACTCGAAAGAGGCCAGATTGCGGTGTGTGAAGACGAGATGAACCGAAAGTTCGAGTCAAAACCACAAACTATCGCATACCCATTCGCTGGAACGTGACCGCAAGGCACGCGCTGGCTACCGAATTTCTTGACGACCATAGAGCATTGGAACCACCTGATCCCATCCCGAACTCAGAAGTGAAACGATGCATCGCCGATGGTAGTGTGGGGTTTCCCCATGTGAGAGTAGGTCATCGTCAAGATTAAATTCCGAAACCCCTATCTGCTGACGCAGGTAGGGGTTTTGTTTTTAGTAGAAGTCTTCGATTTTCACCGACACGTTGTTCCTGAACGGGTTGGTTACCGAATTTCTTGACGACCATAGAGCATTGGAACCACCTGATCCCATCCCGAACTCAGAAGTGAAACGATGCATCGCCGATGGTAGTGTGGGGTTTCCCCATGTGAGAGTAGGTCATCGTCAAGATTAAATTCCGAAACCCCTATCTGCTGACGCAGGTAGGGGTTTTGTTTTTAGTAGAAGTCTTCGATTTTCACCGACACGTTGTTCCTGAACGGGTTGGTTACCGAATTTCTTGACGACCATAGAGCATTGGAACCACCTGATCCCATCCCGAACTCAGAAGTGAAACGATGCATCGCCGATGGTAGTGTGGGGTTTCCCCATGTGAGAGTAGGTCATCGTCAAGATT
>NZ_JBHFJB010000156.1:114873-122880 GCF_057334555.1 Pseudomonas sp. AGC41 | reverse complement strand
AATTTCTTGACGACCATAGAGCATTGGAACCACCTGATCCCATCCCGAACTCAGAAGTGAAACGATGCATCGCCGATGGTAGTGTGGGGTTTCCCCATGTGAGAGTAGGTCATCGTCAAGATTAAATTCCGAAACCCCTATCTGCTGATGCAGGTAGGGGTTTTGTTTTGCCCGCAAGAAAATTCTTACGACAAGCGCAGAAAGCTCCCGGCTGTCACGGCCCCCCGACAGTGCTAAGGTTTCGCCCTGGCTTTTGCATTTTTCAAGGACGCCTTTATGCCGGACGCTAAGTCCCTCAGCCCTGCTTTCATGGTGGTCCACGGGAACCGCCTTGATGAGCTGCGCAGCCTGGTGATAAGCCTCATGCGGCGCTATCCGCTGGCCCCTCTTGAAAATGAAATCGCGCTCGTACAAAGCAACGGCATTGCCCAATGGCTGAAGCTGGCACTGGCTGAGGATCCCCTTGACGACGACATGGGCGGCTGCGGTATCGCCGCTGCAATTGATGTGCAGTTGCCAGGCAGTTTCATGTGGCAGCTCTATCGAATGGTGCTCGGGCGTGACGAGATTCCGGCCAAGTCCTTGCTGGACAAGGCTCCGCTTACATGGCGGCTGATGCGCCTCCTGCCGCAGCTGATTGAACAGCCCCATTTCGAGCCCCTGCGGCGTTTTCTGACCCATGACACGGACTTGCGCAAGCGATACCAGTTGTCCGAGCGCCTTGCAGATTTGTTCGACCAGTATCAGGTGTACCGAGCCGATTGGCTCGAAGACTGGGCGCAAGGGCGCCATCAGACCCGCAACGTCCGGGGTGAAATCAAGCCGCTCGCGCCGGCGAATTGCTGGCAAGCGGAATTATGGCGAGCATTATTGCTGGATGTGGGAGAGCAAGGCATGGCTCAAAGCCGTGCGGGTGTTCATCAGCGCTATATCGAGCGCATCAATAGTCTGGAAGCCGCACCAAAAGGTCTGCCTGCACGGGTAATAGTCTTCGGTATTTCCTCACTGCCCGCCCAGGCGCTCGAAGCCCTGGCCGGGCTGTCACGGTTCAGTCAGGTTCTGCTGTGCGTCCATAACCCCTGCCGTCATCATTGGGCAGATATCGTGGCCGACAAGGATCTGCTTCGCCACCAATACAAGCGGCAGGCACGCAAGAGCGGCATGCCGGACGTCCTGGACCCGCAAACCTTGCATCAGCATGCTCATCCGTTGCTGGCTGCCTGGGGGAAGCAGGGGCGCGACTATATCAACTTGCTCGACAGCTATGACGAGCCAAACACCTATCGCTCGGTATTTAGCGAAGGGCGGATCGACCTGTTCAGCGAAGGCAATCCCACTACGCTCCTCAGCCAGTTGCAGGATGACATTCTTGAGCTGCGGCCACTGAGCGAAACCCGGGAAAAATGGCCCGCGGTCGATACCACGCGAGACGGATCGATCCGTTTTCATATCGCCCACAGCGCCCAGCGTGAAGTCGAGATTCTTCACGATCAGTTGCTTGCCCATTTCAGCAAGGACCCGGCTTTACGTCCTCGGGATATCATCGTCATGGTCCCGGACATCGACAGTTACGCGCCGCATATCCGCGCAGTATTTGGCCAACTCGACCGGGTCGATCCGCGTTTCATTCCTTTCACCCTGACGGACCAAGGCCAGCGTGGACGCGATCCGCTGCTGATTGCCGTCGAGCATTTGCTGAAGCTTCCCGATAGTCGCTTCCCCGTCAGCGAAATCCTTGATTTGCTGGACGTCCCGGCATTGCGTGAGCGATTTGGCATCGATGAGGCCGATTTACCGACGCTGCACCGTTGGATCGAGGGTGCAGGCATCCGTTGGGGGATAAGCGCCGAGCATCGAGCCGGGCTGGGCTTGCCCGCGGAGTTGGAGCAGAACAGTTGGCGTTTCGGCCTGCGTCGCATGTTGTTGGGGTATGCCGTCGGTGATTCGCAAGCCTATGAAGGCATAGAACCCTATGATGAAATCGGCGGTCTGGATGCCGCGTTGATCGGTCCGTTGGTTGCGTTGCTGGATGCCCTGGAGGTCGCTTGCCAGGCGCTCAGTCAGCCCGCTCCGCCCCAGGATTGGGGCATGCGCCTGCATGATCTGATGCAGTTGTTCTTTCTGGCGAGCAACGAGCATGACGATTATCTGCTGGCCCAGCTCGAGGACTTGCGTGAAAACTGGTTGGAAACCTGCGAGTCGGTCGGCCTTCACGACGAACTGCCGTTGACGGTTGTCAGAGAGGCCTGGCTGGCGGGGCTGGATCAAGGGCGACTGTCTCAGCGCTTCCTCGCCGGAGCGGTCAATTTTTGTACCTTGATGCCGATGCGGGCGATCCCCTTCAAGCTGGTCTGCCTGTTGGGCATGAACGATGGTGATTACCCGCGGGCCCAGCCTCCGTTGGATTTCGATCTCATGGGCAGTGATTATCGACCGGGGGATCGCTCTCGACGAGAGGACGATCGTTACCTGCTGCTGGAAGCGCTGCTTTCTGCGCGGGAAAAACTCTACATCAGTTGGGTCGGGCGCAGCATCCGCGACAACAGCGAGCGGCCTGCCTCCGTCCTGGTCGGCCAGTTGCGCGATCATCTCGCAAGTGGCTGGCAGTTGGCGGGTGGCCATGGCGACCTTCTTGAAGCGCTGACCCAGGAGCACCCCCTGCAACCGTTCAGCGCTCGTTATTTCTACCAGGGCGATGAGCTGTTCAGCTATGCCAGCGAATGGCGAGGACTTCATGAAGTTCATGAGGATGCTGGCACGCCTGGGGCCCTGGAGCCCTACGTTCAGGAGGAGCCCCTGGGGATAGGTCAGTTGCAGGATTTCCTGCGTAATCCTGTCCGGCATTTTTTCAGCCAGCGACTCAAGGTGTTCTTTGAGCCTCTCGAAGCCCCATTGGCGGACGACGAACCTTTTATCCTGGATGCCCTGCAGCGCTATAGCCTGAGCGACAGTCTGCTCGAGGCTGCCCTTGTTCGCCTTGACCAAGCGGACCTTGCATTGGAGGCCCACGCCAGGAGGCTTCAGAACAGCGGCCTGTTACCCATGGCTGGCTTTGGCCAATGTATGCAGCGTGAATTGATCGAGCCGCTGCCTGATCTGCTGCAACGCTACCAGCAACTTCTGGCGCTATGGCCGACTCCGCTGACCAGTGCCGTGCCCGTCAGCCTGCAATTACACGGTGTGAGCATTGAAGGTTGGCTCAGCGGCCTGCACCAGCGCTCCGATGGTGCGGTCCTTGCCATTACCGCCATTCCAAACGGTATCGGTTCTACCAGGACCCGGAAATGGCACCGCTTGATACGACCCTGGGTGAACCATCTCGTGGCTTGCGCCAACGGTCTGTCGATGACGACGGCATTGGTCGCCAGCGATGACAGCTTGCTGCTGAATCCCTTTGACGAGTCGGTAGCCCGCAAGCTGCTCGGCGATTTGTTGCAAGCCTGGCAGGCTGGCATGCGCCAACCGCTGCCAATCGCAGTGAAGACCGCCTTCGCCTGGCTCGGTCAGAGTGATCCGGACAAAGCCGAATCGGCCGCTCGAAAAGCCTACGAAGGCGATGGGCTGACGTCTGAAGGCGAGCGGCGCGAAAGCCCCGCCCTGGCTCGGCAATATGCCGACTTCGATGCGCTTGTCGCTGACGAAACATTTCCCGACTGGTGTGACGCGCTCTATCGACCGCTCCTGGAAGCACCGTGGCGTTCGTTGGCGGGTGAGGAAGCGCATTCATGAGTCGACAAACACCCTTGGCGCTGGCTTTCCCACTGCGTGGCAGTCAATTGATCGAAGCCAGCGCAGGAACTGGCAAGACCTTTACCATCTCGGCGTTGTACTTGCGCCTGGTGCTGGGACATGGCGGCTCGACGGCCGGCTTTGGCCGTGAGCTGCTTCCTCCGCAGATACTGGTGGTGACTTTTACCGACGCTGCCACCAAGGAATTGCGCGAACGCATCCGCACCCGCCTCGCGGAAGCGGCGCGTTTTTTTCGTGACGAGATTCCCGCTCCCGACGCGTTGATAAACGCATTGCGTGATGAGTTTGATACAGGGCAATGGCCTGGCTGTGCGAATCGGCTGGATATCGCCGCGCAATGGATGGATGAAGCAGCCGTTTCGACGATCCACAGCTGGTGCCAGCGGATGCTTCGTGAGCATGCCTTTGATAGCGGCAGCCTGTTCACCCAGACCCTGGAAACCGACCACAGCGAATTGCTCGGCGAGGTGCTGCGCGATTATTGGCGATTGTTCTGCTACTCGATGGAGGGTGAGGCACTGGACTGGGTGCGAGCGCACTGGGGCGGTCCTGCTGCGTTGTTGCCACGGGTGAGGGGGTTGTTTGCCAGCTCGCGAGGTGGTGACGAGGGGCTTGAACCGGCGGAACTCATCGCCGCATCCCTGCGCGAGCGCAGCGCAGCCTTGCTCGATCTCAAGGCGCCTTGGCGGCAGTGGGCGGTGGAGTTGCTGGAGATCTGCCAGCAAGGCGTAGCCAATAAAACCGTCGACGGACGCAAGATGCAGGCTCGTTACTTCGAGCCATGGTTTCAGAAAATATCGGCGTGGGTTGAGGACGAAACCCTGGAGTTGCTCGACATCGGCAGCGGCTTCACGCGCTTGACGCCCGAAGGCATGGCCGAGGCCTGGAAGGGCGACGTGCCCAGCCACCCAGGGCTGGACGCCATGGCGGGCCTGAAAGCCGGCCTGGATGCCTTGCCCACGCCTGACGCTGCGGTGCTGCAGCATGCTGCGCAGTGGGTCGGGGCGCGCTTCGAGGCGGAGAAGCGGCGCCGGGCGGAAATGGGATTCGACGACATGCTGCTGCGCCTGGACGCAGCTTTGCAGGCTGAAGGTGGGGAGCGCCTGGCGAGCCTGATTCGCGAGCAGTTTCCGGTTGCGCTGATCGACGAGTTCCAGGACACCGACCCGGTCCAGTACCGCATCTTCGAGAGCATCTATCGCATTGGCGACAACGATCCTGAAACGGGGCTGTTCCTGATCGGGGATCCGAAACAGGCCATCTATGCGTTTCGCGGCGCCGACATCTACACCTACCTGCGCGCCCGTGAAGCCACTGCCGGCAGGTTGCACACGCTCGGGACGAATTTCCGTTCCAGTCACGCCATGGTCGGTGCCGTAAATCATATTTTCCAATACGCCGAATCGCGTCCGAATGGGCGCGGGGCTTTTCTGTTCCGCGAGCCATCGGGTAAGAATCCGGTGCCATTCCTGCCGGTCGGGTCCCAGGGCCGCAAGGAATCCTTGCAGCTTGCGGGGCGGACCGTTGCTGCCTTGAATATCTGGCACCTGGCCTCGGACCAGCCGCTCTCCGGAGCGGTGTATCGACAGCAAATGGCCGTGGCCTGCGCCAGTGAAATCACGGCGCTGCTCAATGGCGGCCAGTCAGGGCACGATGGCTTCGTTGGTGATGGGGAAATTTTAAGGGGGCTTCGACCGGCGGATATCGCTATCCTGGTGCGTGATGGCAAGGAAGCGCAGGCCGTGCGAAACGAGTTGTCGGCACGGGGTGTGCGCAGCGTTTATCTATCCGATAAGGACTCGGTCTTCGCCTCGCAGGAGGCAAGGGATTTGCTGGCCTGGCTCAAGGCTTGCGCCGAGCCGGACGTCGAGCGGCCGCTGCGGGCTGCGCTGGCCAGCGTCACCCTGAATCTGCCGCTTGCAGAGCTGGAGCGCCTCAACCAGGACGAGTTGGCCTGGGAACGTCGAGTCATGCAGTTCCGTAGCTATCGGGTGGTCTGGCGCACCCAGGGCGTGCTGCCCATGCTGAGGCGCCTGCTGCATGACTTCAAGCTGCCCCAGGCCTTGATGATGCGTGGCGATGGCGAGCGGGTGCTGACCAACCTGTTGCATCTGTGCGAGCTGTTGCAGCAGGCCGCCGTCGAGCTGGATGGCGAGCAGGCCTTGATTCGCTATCTGTCCGAACACCTTGCATTGACCGGGCAGGCGGGCGAGGAACAGATCCTGCGCCTGGAAAGCGACGAGCAACTGGTCAAGGTGGTCACGATCCATAAATCCAAGGGGCTTGAGTATCCGTTGGTCTTCCTGCCGTTCATATGCTCGACGAAGCCGGTGGACGGCACTCGATTGCCGTTGCATTACCACGATGAAGCCGGTCATGCGCAGATCAGTCTTACGCCCAGCCCCGAGTTGATCGCCAAGGCCGACGACGAACGCCTGGCCGAGGATCTTCGGCTTCTATACGTGGCGCTTACCCGTGCGCAGCATGCCTGCTGGTTAGGTGTGGCCGATCTCAAGCGAGGCAGTAACAGCCGCTCGATCCTGCATCTGTCTGCGGTGGGGTATCTGCTGGGCGGTGGTGCGCCGTTGACCGAGTCGGCGGCGTTGAGACGTTGGCTGGAAGATCTGCAGCAGGGCAGCGAGGCGGTGAGCTGCCTGGACATGCCGCAGGCCAACGATCAACACTACCGTCCCCCACGCAATGATGCTGCGTTGCTGGCACCCTTGCTGCCGGTACGTAAAGCCAGCGAGAACTGGTGGATCGCTTCTTATAGCGCACTGCGCTTTGGAGAAAGTCTCAGCGCCGGCGCTGACTCTGCGCCGGAGAACCCGCAGGCGCAGAAAATGTTCGATGACGAACGGCTTGATCCCGACGCTCCGAGGGAAGTCATTGCCGTCGGTGGTGATATCCATCGTTTCCCCCGCGGCCCCAACCCCGGTACGTTCCTCCATGGTCTTTTGGAATGGGCCGCCGGAGAAGGATTCAGCGCCTCGCCAACGGCCATCGAAGATGCCATCGCGCGACGTTGCAACCGACGCGGCTGGAAAGGCTGGATCAGCACCCTTGGAGCCTGGTTGCAGCACTTGGTCACGACGCCTTTGCAGATCGGCGGCGGACAGCCTCCGGTGGTACTGGCTCAGTTGAGCCAATTCCAGGTCGAGATGGAGTTCTGGTTCGCCAGTCACAAGGTCGATGTGCTCAAGCTTGATGAACTGGTTTGCCAGTCCACCCATGGTGGCGTGGCTCGTATCGCCGCGGAACCGGTACTGCTCAACGGAATGTTCAAAGGGTTTATCGACCTGACCTTCGAGCATGACGGCCGGTATTACGTGGCTGACTACAAATCCAACTGGCTGGGCAGCGATGACATGGCTTACACCGCTCAAGCCATGGAGCAATCGATTCTGGATAATCGTTACGACCTGCAATACACGCTGTATCTGTTGGCGCTGCATCGCCAGCTCAAGGCGCGCCTGCCCGACTATGACTACGACCGGCATGTCGGGGGCGCGTTGTATCTGTTCCTTCGCGGCACATGTGCAGCCAGCCAGGGCGTGTTTTTCACCAAGCCCCCTCGAGCACTGATCGAACAGCTTGACCGCCTGTTCCAAGGAGCACCCGCGCCCAAGGCCGAGCCGGCATGGGTGCAAGGAGAATTGTTATGAGTCGCTCCTTTGCCGACCTGCTGCCTCAATCGCTCGACGACGAAGGGCTGGTCGACCTGGCGCCCCTGAGTCGTGCAGAGGACCTGTTGCTGTTGCTCACGCGCTGGGTGGAACGTGGCTGGTTGCGGGCGCTGGACAAGGCATTCGTCATGTTCCTCCATGAATTATCGCCTGGCGATGATCCGCTGGTATTGCTGGCGGCTGCGCTGACCAGCCACCAACTGGGCCATGGGCATGTCTGCCTGGACCTGTTCGAGACACTCAAGGAACCTGATTTCGCCCTGTCACTGCCCCCCGAGGGCGACCTGCAGACGGGCGTGATGCTGTTGCCTTCGCAGATACTGAGAACGCTGGACGGTGCCCATTGGTGCAAGGTCCTGGCGTCCAGCCGCCTCGTGGCCCTGGCGGTCGATGGCAGCGAGGAGGCGCAGCAGCGGCCACTGGTATTGTCCGGCAAACGGCTTTACCTGCGTCGTTACTGGGGCTACGAGCGACGGATCGACGCGGCGTTGCGTCAACGCCTGGCCGAACAGGAAAGCGCCCCTGATGATCTGCGCGAGCGTCTGGACGGACTGTTGGGGCCGGCCAGCAC